>NZ_AYOU01000099.1 GCF_000500065.1 Borrelia hispanica CRI
GCTCCCTCAAATCCAAAAAATCATACAAAACAATAAATTATAAATATTACAAAATTATTAGGAGAGAACTATAAATGAATTTAAGCACAGCAAAAATAGGTATTGACATACTAAATAAATTTACAGAACTTCTACAAAAAAATAATAATGATAAAAATACATCTACTTATACAAATATCTTTTTGAAAGTAGTTAATTACATTTTTTCTTTATATGAAGCAAGTATAAACAGAATGGAACAAAACGAAGCTATTAAACTATTATCTGAACTTGAAGAGATTATAAGAATCAATATTGAAATAATAAAAAATTCTGAAGAGTATTATAATCAA
>NZ_AYOU01000100.1 GCF_000500065.1 Borrelia hispanica CRI
GGGTCTCTAAAACTAACTACCGGAAGTCCCATATCTTCAGTACTAGATACAGCTCTTGTTGTAGGTTCACTAGTAAGTTCTAATTTCCCACTTTGAATTTGCTTATCTTTGATTGAGAAAAATATTTTCGTTAAATTATAAACCTGCTCCATTATTAAACCTCCTTTAAGCTATTTTGATAACTTTGTATATCTTGTGTTGTGATATTCAATACCACGCCCTTCATAGAATAGTTATAAGTAATACTTATTGATAAGAATAGTTTTAGTGAAGCACTTGCCGATATTTGTATTTTGAGCTTAGAATAAGAAACAATTATACCTGCATCAACAAACTCTTTCAGTTTGCATGCAATAGCCGCACTATAAGCAGTATCTCTTTGTCCTGATAGTTGAAGTGCTGATAATTTACTATTTTGTCTATTATTCAAGTTCCATATTCTAATAAGTTCCGCAATAAATTCATATTTGATATAGTCGTAAGTAAAAATTTCGTCGATAGGGCTAGAATCTAAACAAATTCCCTCCTTAAAAGCTGGAAAACCATCAAGTCCAGTTTCATTAAGGTGTGAGTAGAAATTGATATTAGCTTGTCTAAGCTTAGTAATTTCTTCACTATTAGTAATAGGATTGATACCACTAAATGTAAGTCCATAAGGGTTTACAGCATGAAACATACTTGCTTCATGTAAATATTTAGATACAAATCTCAAATGTAATTGTTGAGTTCCTTTAGAATGAACAACGATAATTTTAGATTTAGAGTTTGAACCATTTTTGAACAATTCTTTCACTTCAGATTCTTTAGTTGCAAAAACAAAGAAGTGAGCGGGATCTTTGAAATTGGTATAATCATCTTTATAAATAGTAAGACCATCACCACCATCATTATTACTTGCATAAGTGTTTATAAATACAATAAAAGCATTTCTACTTCTTTTAAATAGTTCTTTAATCCCTTTTGCTTCTGTTGTTTCTTTATATATAACTAATGTTACAGAACTTAATCCTTTATCATCTTCTGCAAAAAATGCTTGAATTGCTTGTTTTAAATATTCTTTTTCTTTATTAAATTCATCGTTACCATTATCACCTTCTTTTTCAAGTGCACCAATCGCTTTTTCATAATCATTTATATTGAGATATAATATTTTATGTTTTGGGGATGCACTATTAAGTTTGATTTTTGCACATTTGTAGACAAGTAGTGGCGTATAATAACTTACTTGATTTAGATCCAATCTAGAATGCGTCAAATTGACGCTAATTGTATCAGATGGCATTATTTTGCTCCTTCACTTTTTCTTCTTTTATTTGTATATTTGCTACAAATCCTTGACTTAAACAATAAGTTGATTTGCTATGATTGCTATTCACGTCAAGGAGACCATTGTTTTGCATATTTGTTGTATGGCGAATGTGAAATTTTATATTTTTTTGGTAGTCACAATTATCTTCAGGTGTAAAAGTAAAACTTTGAGTCGCAGAATCATATAAAAAGTCACTAAATAATGTATAAAGTAACATAAGTCTTTCATGTGGATTTTTATCTGAATTATTTGTTAATGCCATGAAATATAGTTGAAAATGAATAGCAAATTCGTTCACATTATTGTAAAACACACCTGTTCTGGAATTATGCTCAAACAGACCATCAATATCAGTGAACTGCACAGCAATTATATTTGAATTATCCACTGTATATTTAGACATATATGGATGGTTATATGTATTTATAATATCAACAGAAAGATTGTAAATACTTGCAAATTTTATAAAGTCTTTTAGAGTGGATATTATGCATTTTTCAATGGTAGTAATATCCAGAATCATTTGTTGATCCTATATTCGATTGAATTAAGCATAAGACCTGTATCAACAAGTGGTGTTTGTGGAGTTTTACTTCCTTTTTTGCTTTTTAGCGCAATTGTTTTTGGAGATAATTTAGGCATAATTTTAGATGCTAAGACATGATTTTTATAATAGTTTATAAATGCAGTTCCAAAGGCATTCATGCCATTCTCTATACTTTCTTGAAATTTCCTTCTCATGTAGTCGGTATCAATGTATTGTTGAAATTCTTGTGAATTAGCTACTTTAGTTAAATGTTTACGTATTGGAAGATTATGACTTCCCTTTTCGTGCATACGTGCTATATTGGCTCGTGTTGCAAACCAACCAATTTCAAGTTCAATCTCAAATTGATCATGCATATCTCCCAACCCCCTTTAACGTCAAAGTTAGATAACCTACAGAACCATCAATTGATATTATTTCGAAGTGAAAATTATCTAAGTCTCCTTCAGAAATTCTATCTGAGAGTTCGAAGTCAAGTTGTGCACTTGTATACAACTTGTAAAGACATGTCATATCACCAAGATTTGATTCATTAATACTTACAATAGAATCGGGATTTATGCTAAATAGTACACCTGTAAATTCTTGAAAGTTGTCTTTGTCAATTATTGCTTCAGAACTTGCAGTATCTTCATTATATTCATATCTTTTTTTATAAAGCCTTAAAGGTTTTTTATTTTCAAAATAAGAGATAACAGATTTTGCCATTTGAGCAAATTTACTTCTAACATGATTTATCTGCATTAACGAGCAACTCCTATGCAATATTTTTTAGTTGTTGATTCTTCAACAAGTGCTAAATTAGCTAATAATGAATCAAAAGACGAACAGAACCCTTCACTAGCTTTGATCCCAGCACCAAAAGATTCAGAACCATCAGATTGTGATTGTACCTGTTCATATTCGATCTCAAGTTCGTTAAGTTTATGCTTCTTTACTACTTGACTATTGCCACTAAAATCATCGATAGTTCCGCTTTTCTTTAGTCTGCAGCCAGTATAGTAATACATCAACAATTTGATATGTGAAGCCGTGAGCATCTCTACGTCAATACCCCTAACTTCAAGAAGCATATCGACCAATTTTGCATATTGCATAAAAGTAGAAAAACTCACAGTCTCTTCATTAGTGTCTAATAATTCTATTATTTCTGCATAAAGTTGGCGTATTTCATTTTGAAGTTCTTGTGTTTCTTCTTGACTTTCATGCTGTGACATAGATACTCCTTAACTTTGCTTAATTTCTACTTGAAGAATAGTCTTCTGTGTAGCCATAAGCCCACCAAGAACAAAATCAATATAAGAATGAGCTATATTACTTGAATTGGTGTCAATTTGTTCATTTGGTGTTGGCAACATGAATTGACTTGGTTTGAATTTAAGCAACTTCGGATTCATTGGGTAAATAATAATTTGATTTTTTAGTAAATTAGATATTTGTATAGTTACTTCATTTCTATTATTCAAAGCTTTAATTGTTTTAATTAAAAAATCTTCCCATGAATCAGTTGACGAATAAACATTAGATGATGAGGATGCATTTGGTATTGCATAAGGTTTAACCAATTTTAAGCTTGTCAATGGATCAATTAATACCATGAATGGACAATCAAAGTAGTCACCAAGTTCTAATTTTGAAAGTCCTGATTCTATAGATTCAAATATCTTCTCCATTTTGTCTTTATTTGCAGCTTGAACTTCTTCTTTGATTTGATATGGCATATTGAGCAGTCCATACATATTAGGTAATAGACGTTTTGTTCTTGTGCCATCCTTTTGCACTGATACAGTTCCCGTTAGTACAAAATGGGTGATCAGTTTCATAATTTCATTGCATGCTAGTTTATATGCGGTACCAAAAGGCAAGTGATTATTATTAACATCTCCAACATACTCAGAATTTGTAAATTGAGCAACAGCAGAATCTTTCAGATGTGCAAATTTGTATTGCAAATGCAAATAGTTAAGTTTTACGAATTCTGATCTAAATCCTATTGTTGAGACAGTATTATAATTATTTATAACATTTGTTGGATTATCGTTGATGAATGCATCCCATTCTACTACTTTGAAAAATCCCATCTTATAAGGAACTTCTTCAATTTGTTCTGGGG
>NZ_AYOU01000101.1 GCF_000500065.1 Borrelia hispanica CRI
AATATAAAAAACTTATTTACAAACTTGACATTTAAACAAAATAGTATATAATACTATATAAGAATGATTATTATTTAATAATAAAAAAGGAGAATATATATGAGAAATAACATTTTAAAGAACATAATTACTATATCTGCTTTAACAGCATTTATGCTTACCAGTTGTAATACTGATGGGACTTTGGCTATACCAACTGGTAGTCAAAAAGGTGGTGCAGATACTAAAACAAGTGGTGATGGTCCATCAAATATCCCAAGAGCTGATGGTGATGTTAATGGTGATGTTAATGGTGATGTTAATGGTGGTGTTAATGGTGGTGTTGATGATGGGGCTAAACAATTAGCAGATTTGATAGTTGTACTTACAACAAAAGTTGAAAAGGAAGTAAAGGTAAATAAAGATGGTAAAGAGCCTGATAATACTCAATATGGATTAAAAGACAGCGTATTTAAATTAATAAAGGATGATAAGCAGAAAACTTATGATGAAGATACAAATAAAGATACAAGACATAAATTTTATGGATCTTTGAGCTGGAAAAAAGAAGCAATTAAAGGCCTTGGAGAAGTACTTGCAAAGCTAGCAGGAGAGGCAGCTTATAAAGATACTTGGCCTAAAAATCTTGTAGAGGTGGGAGAAAAAGTACAAGGAGTAATTCAGGTTACATTTAAACAAATAGAAGACAAAAAAGAAAAGCTTAATACTTTAAGCCTTGAAAAAATAAATGAACTTAATGATCAAGTAAAAAAACTTGAAGAAGCAAGAAATACCTGGATAACATTTGTAGATGATTTAATTAAAGATTATAAGGCTGATAAAGATAGCATCAAAACTACTGTAAAAAATTTGGTAGATAAATACCTAACTCCAAAATACACTGATCCTCTTTCTGGACTTGTTAAAAGCAGTGAGCAGTTAGGGAAAGATATGAAGAAAACATTAGAAGAAGTAAAATAATATATTAAGATATGACATTTTCAAATTACGGAAGAGAGGCAGAGCTTCTCTTCCGTTTTTATTTATGCAATTTATAAACAATTAAGATTATCAAATGTTAAATAAATTTAAATTTGTAAAAATTT
Source organism: Borrelia hispanica CRI (assembly GCF_000500065.1). Taxonomy (NCBI): domain Bacteria; kingdom Pseudomonadati; phylum Spirochaetota; class Spirochaetia; order Spirochaetales; family Borreliaceae; genus Borrelia; species Borrelia hispanica. The sequence continues at coordinate 1,086 of NZ_AYOU01000101.1, forward strand.
ATATTTATATTATAAATTATATTGTTTTTTGAATTATATAATATATATTATTATATAATAATGATTATTATAATTTATCGTTTATGATATAATAACTTTAAGGAAGGAGAATATTTATGAGAGAAAATTTTTTTACAAACATTTTTATTTTATTTGTAATAGCATTTATGATGGCTGGATGTGGACCTTTAAACAAAGAAGGCGGATATGGTGGTGTGGTTAAAAGGGATGATGCAGCGAAATCACAAGAAGCAAATCTTATTCCACAATTAATTGATGCCTATTCACAACTACTACAATCAGAAGAAGATGATGAGGTAAATGGAGATGAGCAAAAAAATTTACAAAATGAGAAAGAAAAAACGGAACTTATAGCTTTAATAAAAGAAAAAGTTAAAAGGGAAATAGATGTGCTAGAAGAATATAGCAACAAAATTGAAGATAATGAACAATATGGAATGAAATGGGGAGTATTTAAATTTTTAATAGAGGATAACAACAAACGAAACATACAATCTGTTGAAAATACGCTTGCAAGAAAACAACTTTATGCATCTTTAGAATGGAGTGAAGATAGACTTAGAAAATTTGGAACAATAATGAACGAGGTAGAAAAATGTGATCGAGTCGTTGCAACAACGATATTAGAAACAGGAATGAATTTTGTTCAAGCAAAATTTGAAAATGCAATAATTAGTATTTATGATAAGGGGCAAAATTTAAATAATTTAATTCTTGGGAAACTAAGAGATATTAAGAAAAATCTTGATCGAATTGATAATTTTCGAACACAATGGATCAGTTTTATTGATAAAATTATAGCTGAATATGATTCTAATACTGGTGACATACAAAAAGATAGCCAAGCATTAGTAAATCGTGTAAATAGTGAATACAAAGAGATATTTGAAAATGAAATTTCTGAAATTAAAAAGGCATCCGGTGATATTCAAACTATATTAAAATAATTAAAATAAAACTTTACAAATAACTCAAATCTTATAGAGAGGAAATAACTTTTTTCTCTCTATTTTTGTTGTAATTAAACATAAAATTACAAAACATATCTTATTGTTCAGAGCAAACAATATATTATTTTTTATAAATTTTGTTTTTTTTATGCTTTTTACTGTACAAATAATAATTAATCTTATATAATACATATTACATTGTAATACTTATTACATATTATATTATGCATATAATTTAACAAGTTTTAAAATTTGTGCTTCGTCCATTCAAAACAAACAACTAACCATCAGCTGAGCATTTCTAGGCTGATGGGTGGCTTGACCTTTTTATGACAATATGTGGGAATTAGTTTTCTTAAATATTGTCATATACTATTACTTATCATATAATAAAATTGATCATATTAAAATAGTTTTATTAAAGGGCATATAATTTATATTCCTACATTCCAACAGAAGGTTGATTCATAGTTGCATCTTACATTATACTTCAACTCCCAAATTTTATCGAGAGCTTTATCCATAGCTTTATATGCAGAATAAGCCTCTCCTCCAGATTCAACTATTTTCTTAATCTCATCAACCATCTTAACTTCGTCAATATGTTTTGCGGCCAATGATATTTGCTTCTTAACCTTCAAAATAGCATCTTTTCTTTTATTCATTATATCATCTAATTGATCGTATATTTGATTAAGCTTTTCTGCAGATTTAAAACGAGCTAAGTTGCTATCGTGTAAACATTTGTACAAAAGATCGTTAATAAAAGATGTAATCTTGAATAATACATTAATTAAATCTAGAAGTAAACTTGCATATTTCTGGGTTTGAGTTTGTTTCATTTTAGTCAGTGCTTGGACCATCATTTTTTCATAATGATGATTATATCTTGCTTTTGGTATTTTTTCATCCTTATCATAATAAGTAATATTTGCCTCATTATTATATCTTGTTGGGGACCAAGAAATATTAAACAGTTCCTCAAGCACTTTTTTAAAGTTATCAATATCATTAGTATCCTTTTCTAATGTAGTATAAATATAGTTATACTCTTCCGCCTTTTCATAACCTGATAATGATTCTATAAGTATTTCCATTGACTCAGTATTTTTTACAGTCTGATTAAAGGCAGTTTTAAATTGTTCCTTGTATTGACTTATGCTTTTCTTTAATCTAATATAGGCTTTATTTTTGGACTCTAATGCGTTATGTTCTTGAACAGATGGGTTTGACTCTGATGTTTCTGTTTTAGTTACAGTTAAAGCAGAGGGTGGTATGACAGGGGGGATTATTACTTTTTTTGCAGGAGTTACTATTTTTTTTGATGACAAGTCTATTTTTTTGTCTTCCTGGCCATCTACATAATCACCTGATTTACAAGATATTGTTATAATAGCAAACAAATATAAATTAAATTTAACTTCTCTCATATATTCTCCTTTTTTGCGCCTATAGCATTACAACACATAAATATAATATATTTATGTCATATGAATATTATTAAAATATATCAAGATATCTATTCTAAACTTATCTCCATTTTTTCCTTTATTTAAAAAAGAATACATAATTTAAATTATTTTGATTTTACCATAATTTTATTTCTGTATTCAAAATTTTTAATAATAAATACTTAGTTTGCATAATTTACATTAGCATCATATAATATAATTATTAAAAATGCTAGTTTTATGCGTTAATCATATAAAACTGGCTAATAATTATATTATGATTTTTTTATTCTTATAATTTAAGTAAAAGATAAATCATCTTTAATTAATAATAAATAAAAGTTAGATTATTTTATGATATTTTTACAAAATTTATTAAATATATGATTCATAAAAAATATAAAGCCGAGCCACCACCTGATCCAGCTCTCCTTTTTGCAAAAGTATTGACTGGTATTTATTTGTAAATCAAAGCTAGTAATACATTATAACATTTAATGCTTTATATTTATATAACATAAGACACAATACATCTTTATAACTATTATTATATGTGAATCATTATAATTGTTACAATCAAATATTACTTTTCTTAATCTTGTTGGTTGTTAAAATTTTAATAACATCCTTTTTATATAAATTTTCTTCTAATTATACTTAAGTATATACCATTATTTAAAAATAACAACAATGTGAATAAATTAATACTTTAATTTAAATAAATCCTAGGTGCTAATAATTAAAAGTAATGTAAAAAATGTATAACAAAAAAAGCCAGCCTGCATCTTTAAATTAATATTTAAAATACGCAAACTGGATCAGGTGGTGGCTCAACCTGTAATATTTATTATACTTAAATAATATAAAATTTGCAACTCAATATTAAACAATATTTAATTAAAATTAAATTCAGATAATAAATATTATTAATATTAAAACTATTAATATTTAATTAATAATAAAAAAGTATAATTTATATAGCTATATTTAGATGTGCTAGAATTTTAAGCTCATATCAATTTGCTAGCTTATACCTATTAAATACCTTTGTTATATAAATCTAATTTTGCAATATCCTTATAATGCAATTATCAATTGAACTATTAATTATCCATAAATAGTATTAAATCAACGATTCTATCTTCAATTTTATTACTTAAATTCGTTATATCACTAAAGATAACGAAAAATGGATTTGTGTTGTCAGCTTCAGTATGTGCTAGGCCATGTGCTAACATATATAATGGATTCATTTTTTTCCTAAAATCCTCTATAGTATCAAGTTTTACTAATTCTGTTACCATATTTTCAAATAACTTTAAAAATTTATCCATTTCTAAGTACATATCATCTAGGTAGTTTTTAATAGATACAATTCCCCCTATATCATTACTGTTCTTAATTGAAACTAAATTATCATTATTTAAAATTTTACCATTTTCATCTATAACTCCATGTATTATGTCCGCAAATATTTTTAAACTATTAAGTGTGCCTCCAACATAATGTGTTTCACCTTGTCCAGCAGGTATTAATAATAATTTTTCAAATACCAGTTTCAATTGTTTAATTATTTTAATATCAAGTCTGAAGCTAATATAAACCTTATTTTCAAAATTGGTAATATCACAATATTCAGGCTGGCAATTTTGTTCAATTAAAATTTGACGAAACAAACTAGAAAACTGAGCTTTATCAAATTTTTCAGATTTATAATAATAAAATTCTTTAAGTTTATTAAGACTTGTTTGCAATCCCAGATAAGCTTCTTCTGGTGTTTTAAAACCTTCAGAAAATTCTGATTCATCTATTTGTTCATCTGTTATTTCATTTTGATTATCTTGTCTTTCTTTACAAGATAACATTAGTAACATAATTAACAAATTAAATGCAAATATTACTTTAAACGTTTTACTAATCAAAGCTACTCCTTTATGATTAAATCATCAAATATATTTCTTAAAATACCAAAGATTATTGTTTTCTTTATAAAATCATTTAAAAATATATCAGATTCCTACACATCTTTGCTATATGTAAAATTAAGCAAATTATCGACATTTTGTTTGTTTAATCTTATATTATTTTTTACTTTAAAACAACTTAGAGATTCTAAAAATATCATCATAAAAGCAATTTGCTTTAAATATTAAGTTTATCTTGTAATCTCTTTAATGCATTTGCATCTAATTTAAGTTTACTTGTATCTAGCGCACCAGAAATTGCAACTATCTCTTCATAAGATAATTTACAACCTTTTAAGATATGATTTTTAAAACTTTGAGTAGCAACAGGGACAATTTTTTCTGTAATTTCAAGTAATATTTTAGCATATTCACGCATTTCTTTAGATGAATGCTCAGCAACTTCTTTTGATGCATTTAAGGCTGATCTTAATTTTATAAAATGAAAGAGATTATTTAAATCAATTTGCCAATACCATTCGGTATATAAGCTTAAAGGCAAGACAATTCTGGATATTTCTTTTGGAATATTATGATTTATCATATTTTGATATATCTTGTAAGAAGATTGTTGATTATCCTTTAAATTATTTAATATTTCATCCCTAAATGCATATTCAGTTTTTTCATTATCTTGATTATCTGTGACATTTTGTGTACTTATATTCTCTTCTAAAGGCACATAAAACTCTTCCTTAATTAAACTATAAGAACTAGAAACTTCATTAATCCTTGCTGTTCTATGTCGCATCCATTGTCTTGCAATAAATATTGGGGCTTTTACATAAAATGTAAAAACGACTTGTTCAAATGGACTTGTATGTTCATTTCTTATTAAATAATCAATAAGTTCTCTATCTTCTCTCTTAATACTCTCTCCTCTATATGAAATTCTTGCGGCTTGAATTATTCTCTCATCACTACCCATAAAATCAACAAGTTTTATAAAACCTTTATCTAATACTTTATGTTCTATGTTTAACAAATTTTCTTTTTCAATTTTAAAATTCAAAATACAACTCCATAGACTTACAAATATTTACTGCATACAACTGAGATTATACAATATATACCATTATTATATAAATCATTCCATATTTTTTAACAAAAAAATATTTTGGGCAAATTTAATTTTACTTTGCAATATCAATGAATTATTGATTATTTATCAATAGCATTAATTACTATCCTTTTCTCATTAAATAAATTGTCTTTAATATGAATAATATCAACAATGCCAAGAAATAATATGTTATTTCATTTGCTGTATTAAATTATTAACTTTATCTGAAATTTTATTAAGCAGTTCAGACAATGTTTCACTGGCAAGACAAAGTTTAACATTATTACAATTTTTATTATTAAGCATCACATCTAAATTGATAAGAGGTTCTATTTTTTTTAAAAGTATTTCTTTAGTATCAGATTTTGATGCATCTTTTATTATTTCTTGAATTGTCAAAAATCTTTGTTCTATTTGTAAAATCATATTGTATAGCATATCAGTAAGCTCATTAAGTCCCTCTAAATCTTTGTTAGATTCAAGTTCAGTTAGGGTATTATTATTTAAGATTTTGCCTTGTTCATCTATCACTTTAAATGCATAACTTGGCAAATGAGATAAACTTTCAATTAAAAGTGCAAAATTCTTAACATCAGAATTAGATTTTGACATTAAAATATTTGCTATCGTCTTTAAATTATTTAAAGTGTTAATATCATACTTTAAATTGGAATAAACACTATGTCTAAACTCTTCAGTATTTTTTTCTCCCAAGGCTATGTCAAAAATGTCTTTAAAGCTATGTTCGTCAAATACTTCTGGTTTTAAATTTAATGAATCTTTAAGTAATTCTACGCCTATCTGCAATTCAAAATAAGCTTCTTCTGGAGTTGTTGGTTTGGTTTCAGCTTCATTTGATTGATCTCTTGCTAAAATACTATCTGTTGCTTCTGAATGATTTCTTCCATTTTTACAAGATAGTATCATCAATACACTAAGTGTACATATTAGCAAATAATATATTCTTTTCATTAATTAACTCCTTTATGTTCTAGTGATAAAAAACAATTTTGATATTTATGTTATAATGCAGAGTATTTTTTATACAGAACATAATATATTACATCTATTATAATAATATAATTTAATATTATTATCACCATTCATGAAGTATATTATTCATTTGTCTTTGTTAAGTTTGTAATTGTCACTAAGTGAAATAATTTTATCATTTTATAAATTTATTTTTGATATTTGGAATAAATGGTATATATTATTGAATAATTATTTTATTCTGATATTGAAATTTAATAATTGAATACTTTAATAGTCAAGGAGGGAAATATGAAGAGAAATGTTTTATTATCAGCATTTATGTTGACACTGTTATTCTTGTTATCATGTGATCTTGATGTTCTTAATAGTTTGTTAATTGACGCAAGAGAAAAATTTTTAGATGAAAACAAAAATAATAAAGGTTTGCATTTGAAAGATGAAAATCAAAAAGATCAAGAAGATGTTATCATTGGTTTTGAGGGGCATAAAGCAATGCAACAATTTGTTCCAGGTGTAGGACAACCTGTGGTAGCTATGAAGCCTGTTAATAGGGAAATTCCAGTGTTGCAATGGTATCCTTATAATCAAGAGGAAAAGATAGAGATAAAGGAAGAAGATTTAATTCCAGATACTGATTACGAAAAAAGAGCTCAAAAAGAAATTGATGATCTAAAAAGTGCTCTTAGAGATTCTAATTTTGATCAATTAATTGAGGAGGCACGTAAACTTCAAATTGAGTATGCACAATTGGAATCTAGTTTTTATGATACACTCTCAAAACTCCGAGCAGAACTTAACAATAAAAAAGGAAATTCTTCTTTCAAGAATGGTAAAGAGAAGCCAAAACTACAGAAATTAATTCAATTTCGTAATCAATTGAATGAGGAAAGGGATGATATTGATATGCTTAGGATTAAAGTTGATAGTGGCTTTGATGAGCGAAGCTCTGCAAAGTATTTTTTTGAGAAATCACAAAAGACTTTGAAAGAAGCTATTACTGAAAGATTAAAAAATAAACGTAGGAGTCGTTGGGCAAAAAAAGGAAACATTGATGCAATAGCTAGAAGGGCGAGAAGTGAAGCAGAAAGTGCTTTCAATCAATTAGAATCTGCTTCTTCTAGGATAGGTGAAGTAATAGGAAGAAAGAAAGAGATAGAAGAACTTATTAAAGATGCAGAATCTGTTCTTGGAGAGAGTTTTTAAAGATAAAAAAATATGTAATAGTATAAATATTATTTTTAACAATAGTATTTAAAAGGAGAGTCTTCTTGTTAAAAGGAGACTCTCTTAGGTTTTATTTAAGAAGTGAATATGAGGAAAAGTATTTTAACAGTATATATGGTCAAGTAAAGTAACAAATGGTATGGGAAAGAAAGAGTTCAAGTAATTTCTGTGGCACTTGTAGTACCTGTTAATTTATTATCAGAAATTTAACAATAAAAGTATGACAGGTTATTTTTGTGTGGATATAGTATGCTTGAGGAGTTAAGAGTGTTTATGCTTGGAAAACGATATTGAATTTTTTAAATCAATATCGTTTGATTGTTTTTATTATTGTTTTTTATTTTTGCTTTTGACTAAAATCTTAGATTTCTTAATTCATTGTAGTTATGATTAAAATTTCGTTTTTTGAGCAATTTTCTGTAAAAAGAATAGAATTAGGTTATACATATTGTGAATATTAGTAATAATGACATATGTTTATTACTAATAAATTAATTTTGTATTTTGGAGGTACGATAGGATGAGTTTTGTGTATAGCAGGGTTGTATTGATATTTTGTATAATTTGTTTTGTGAGTTGTGGTTTATTGAAAACTAAGAATAAATCTCGGTTATTGCAAGAGCTAAAAAATATTGATTTAAAATCTGATTGGAAAGACAATCTTAAACTTAGTAATGATGAACTTGGTATATTGACTTTTTTTGTTAATGCATTAAAAGATGAATTGCCAAAAACACGTACCAGTGCAGCTCATTTTAATATTCATTTAAAAGGAGATGTATCTAAAGTAGAAGAATATGTTAAAAGGTTTTTCTTAAAATTACATGATAAGGGTAAAGTTAAAGAGCTGCTTGGATATATTAAACATGGGAGAGATAATTCACCTAATGTAGAGGGTAGAGATGATGCTCTTAATATGGATGCAAAAGAATATTATAGGATTGAGGTAAGACTTGCTATTGTTTTTGATAATTATTTTATGTTTTTAAATCCTCCATCTGCTGGGCCATCTGCTGATCCATCTGCTAAAGTGCCTTTTGTTGGTGGTGATCCTGAAGATCAAGTATTTAATGATATTAAACGTGTGTGTTATGAGTATAGAGGTTCACATTAATAATGTTAATATTTGGGTGTGGGTAAAGAGATAAATTTATGATTATATTTATAAGGGAAGAGATTTTTTTATTTTTATTCAAATTGATGTAAATTTAATGTTAAATATTAACTTTAGAGGAGGGAAAAATGAAATTCAAAACTAGATATTTGTCTTTGGGATTACTTTTTAGTTTTATCAGTTGTGATTTAATTTTTGACGATAAAATTAAAGAAAAATCTCTAGTTTTATTTGATAAGGTTAATTCTATCTTGGATACTGGTGGGCAATCTGTTGAAAATGTCAAGTCTACTAAGCAACGAAGAAGAATTGTCAAAAAAAGATCATCTACTAATGGTAAGAAATCTGGTAGTAGTAATTTAGCACAAGATGTATTATCAGGTGATATAATTAGTGGTCTTCAGGATGATGTGAAACGTGATAATGTACATGTGCAAAAGGGATTAGTACTTAAAGACAGCCTTGAAGAAATTGATGTACTTCTTAATGAGAAAGATCGAAATGTTATATTATCAAATACAACATCTGAATTTAGTAAAGAAGAGATACAAAAACAAAAACATCAGGATGTAGAGAGTAAAAATTCAATTACTGAAATTTCAACAGGGTACAATTTAGATAGTCAAAAAATGACTTATGGAGAATTAACTTCTCTTAGAGGTGAGAGTGGTGAATTAAAGGAAACTATTGAAAGCAATGCAATTGAAGTTAATTTTACTATAGACTCTGATTTAGGGCCAAAACATATTTCAGGCCCAAATACTATTGCATACACTGATACAATAGAGGAAGAAGATTATGATCAATACTACTGGGAAGATGATGAAGAATCTTTGGAAGATAAGGAATTATTGAAAGAAGAAATAAGACTAGACAACAGATACAAATCTTATCTAGAAAGTGTAAGGTATAATGTAGATTCAGCAATTGATACAATTGATAAAATATATAATAATTATCTATTATTTAATACAAAACAAACCCAAATGTATTCTACACGTCTTAATAGTGTTACTAAAGCTAAAGCTAAAGAAGAGGCTAAATATTTTACAAAAGAAAAACTTGAGAGAGATCTTAAGACACTATTAAATTACATTCAAGTGAGCGCAAAAACAGCAACAAATTTTGTATATATAAAGGAAATACATGCAAAACAAAGATTGGATAAACTTGAAACAGAAATGAAATCTTTAATTTCAAAAGTTCAAGGACAATCTAGGTCATATGAAGCATATAAATCAATAGTAAGTTCGATTCTACAAATGAAAGACTCTCTTAAGATAGTTCAAAGCTCTACTGATAAGAATGGTCCTTGGTATTAGAAAGTAGTATTAAGTTATTATTTTTTTATATTTGATAAACAGGCTATATATAATTATAGCCTGTTTATCATTTAAGATAATTATTATATTAGTAATTGTCTTAATATAATTACAATTATGTAGAGGTTTGCAAATGAAATATATTAAAACAAATATAATGTATGCATTGTTTTTATTTCTTATATGCAGTTGTTCTTTATTTCAAAGTGTTCTTGATGATAAATTTAAAGATAAAAAATTTATGAATAGTTTGGATAGTATTCTAGACGATAATCAAAAATATGCTTTTGATTTTTTTAAAGGATCTCTTCAAGATGAAAAGGCCTTAGAGGCGGCAAAAAAAGAAGACAATGGTGAATATGATGGTCATAAAATTAATTTTGACTATGACGAAAAAGCACTAAATAAATTACTTACTGAATTAGGAAATGATAAAATTAAAACATTTCTTAATAAAATATATATAGCGATCAAGGCTATTAATGGTGGCACAGATATTGCATTGTCAACTCTTTGGGTGTATCCTTATGAAAAGGAAAAGGACCCTTCTTTTCAGGAAAAACAAAATATTATGTTAGAATCGAAAAGACAACGCTTGTGTGAACTTTTTTATATGTATAGTAGTAGATTGTTGAGTGCGAATTCCTTTTTTATGTGTGTAATGGAAGATGGAGTTTTTGAGGTTTATCATAAGTAAAGGGAAGCTTTTGCATATATTTAAGATAGATCTAAAAAAGAATCTGAAAAAGTATTAACTTTTTCAGATTCTTTTGAATGAAAAAATAAAATTCTTAATTTTAAGTGCGTTATATAGAAAATGAGGGCCCTGAAAAGTAATAATTTTTTTATATATGATGTTCTTCAGAAAGAAATTAACAAAAAAGTATATTGTGATTAAATGTTTTGGATATATCATTTCTTTTTAAGTTTTTTAATAATATTTTGTTTTTAATTATTTTTTCGTTTTTATATTTAATTGTGTGATTTGGCTAATTGGTTTATTTAAAAGTATAGTGTAATAATTGAGATAATTTAAAAATATAAAATAGGATTTATATATATTATTTCGATAAAGATATTTGATTTGTGTATATGAGTTATTTTTGTTCGTGAGGAGCAGGTTATTTTTTTGATTTCTTTTGAATTATCTGACAGGAAAAGGTATGGGCTTAAATAGATAAGTTCTCCGATGTCAAAGATCTCCTTGAGAAGGAATATGAAATTGTTATAAATAAAACTAATAAATATGGGGAGTAGGATATAGATGGGAAATTAGTTTTAAAACTAATATAGTTGAAAAATGCATTTAAGATATCGATATTAGTTCTATTGCTGTTTACGTCACAAAAATAAATTTTTGGATAACTGTTTATGGCTAAAGATTATATTTTTCATGTTAATAATAAAATTTATACTAATAAAGAGGAACAATAAGCAAATAAAAAGAAGTTAGAGTAGGATATTAAACATGCATGAAAATTTTTGAAAAATTGTGTAGAAATGAATATATTTATTATTTTGTTTCATCAAATGTTAAATGGGAAAAGATATGTAGTAATAGGTGAAATGGAAATATCCAATGAAGATGCTATTGGAGATAATTTTGATGAATATATTGAATCTTCACAATATGGTAATCTTAGAACATTTCATGAAAGAAGTAAAAGATCTGTTGTTAATGAAAAAGAAAATTCTTGCGAAAATCCTGATGTTAAAAGTGCGGATGTTGTTGTCCCAAATCTTCTTGATATAAGTTCTTTCAATGATGGTATTACAACGACTAAAGTAACAGTAGAAGAAGTTGATGAAGATGAAGACTTAGAAGATAAATCTTTTCCAGATGATTATGATGTTGATGATGCACTTTATTGGATCAAAACAATAAAAGAAAAGAAGCAATCAAATGTAATGTTTGAAATTTTAGTGATAGCAGGAGATATTGAAACTTTAAAAATGATTATTTTACAAAAATACAAACAAGAAAATAATGTAAAAGTTTCATCAAAATGTCGCATATAGAAAAACCGGATGTTATTAATAAAGCTAATATAAGCAATATAAATAAAGAGAATTCTAAGAACTCTTTAGAGAAAAACTCTGTAAAAAGTCTTTCATGTAAAAAACCAAAAAGCGTTGAACAAAAAAGTGAAAAAGTGCAATTTAAACGAATTGGCGTAAAAACTAGACTGATAGAAGTGCACAAAATAAGCAAAAACTATATGCAACAGGTGAAAGAGCTGAGCAACAACGATTCAACGTACATAAACGCCCTGCTAGATTTGGAGACTGCCATAAATGATTATGGGAAAGAATATGACATCGAAGATATTTTGCAACACTTTCTAAAGCAATTTGGCAACAGGTACAAGTACAAAGTGTGGATGATGATGAAAAGAACAGATGGCGTAATAAACGACTATGATCTCATATGGGAGGGCCGATTCAAAGATTGGTACTTGCCTATAAATATAAGAAAAATTACACGACGACAAAAGAAAAATATGGCGAAAGAATAAGATTAGCAAGCAAAAATTTTGAATTTCATGCGTCAAAAAAAGTGAAAGACGAAGAAGAAGAAAAAAAAGAAAAAGAGAAAGCAGAAAAAGAACGCAAACTGCAACTCAGACGACAACAAGAATATATAGAGAGGTTATTTAGGCGAGAAGAAGAAGAAAGAAGAGAGCGAATCAGAAGGAGAGAAGAAGAAAAGGCAAAGTTAAGAATGGAGGGCAAAGAAGAAATATTATCCTATGTAGGAAGTGCTAAAAATAGCGATTCTAGTGATGATATTGCAAAGTTCTACCCTTTGTACGAAGAGAGTAGGGGAGATAATATTGCCGTACGCCCGCCGAGATCAGAAATTAACACTAATTTTGAAGGATTTAAGACTACTAAAGGACTTTCTCTTGCTAGTTTGGGAATTATGCTTCCATATCAAGAGCAAGATCCAGATAAAGATAAAATTTTGATGCAAAATGCAAAAGGAGAGATGATATGAAATTTACTTTAAAGTATTAACAAGAAGACTTTATTTAAGAAGAGATAGATTTTGGCAAACTTATATGAGCGATGAGATTCAGTCTAAAAAAAATGATGAGACAATAGTTAATTTCCTAATACTAAATTCTGATGATATTGATTATGAGTATGTATCTTCATATGTTAAAGAGTGGATAAGCAAGAAATATACAGATAATTTGGATATTAAAATTCAACTAGTGGACAATCTTTATTATAATTGTGAAATCAAGAAATATAGTTTGCTTGCTGGTGTTTTAGAGACTCTTTACAGAGATTATAAGGAAATTTTTCTTGGTAATTTAGAAAGAAAAAAGGTAGTTGAACCTAAAATTAAGTTACAATCAGAAGATCAATCAGGAGATGTAGAAAAAGATCAAAAAGATCAATCTGTAGATCAAGCAGAAGAACAGGTTGTGCCACAAGATCAAGCACAAGCAAAAGCAGCTAAAGTTAAAGCAGTTAAAAAGCCTACTACTAAGCCAGAAGTTATTCAGCCAGAGGTTATTCAAAGTTAACTAGAGATTAATATGAATTATTGATTTTACTAATTAAAGATTTGTAGAATTAGTAATTCATGTTTATTTATTTATAATTGAATTAATTATTGAGATTAATGTTAAAAGAATTCCTACGTTAATTGTAATAATAGTTCCAAGCATCCAATTATTTAATTTTAATTTACTATTAAGTTCTGTTTTGTTCATATCCATATCTTTTCTTATAAGATCCATATCTTTTCTTACAAAAGAAATCTCTGATTTTAAGTTATTTTCAACAGTATCAATTTTAATATTTAGGTTATTTTCAACAGTATCAATTTTATTATTGAGATCTCTAATATCTGATTTTAAGTTATTTTCAATAATATCAATTTTATTATCAAGTTCATTAAATTTAGTATCAATTTTATTATCAAGTTCATTAAATTTAGTATCAATTTTATTATTTAAGTTATTTTCAACAGTGTCAATTTTATTATTGAGATCTCTAATATCTGATTTGAATGCCATTTTTAGAAGTTCAAGATCTTTAGTAGTAAGTTCGTTTTTATAATATCTATAAGATAAATCGTCTGCAATATCTCTATCCATACCAACTTTTACAAGTTCATTTAACACCATTTGTCTGGTTACTACTGGCTGTATCATATGTTCCATGAAAATCTCCTTATATATTATTATAATATTTTGGGGGTTTATTGTTAAGTAAAATAAGTGAATTTAGTTGATGTTTAAGATACGAAGATATTAGAAAAGATTTGTTTTTGTATTTTGTGAGTTTTTTATAGGAAATGCCCAATTGCTTTAGATTTAGGTTAATGTATGATTTGAGAGTATGTATATCTTTGTTAGAGTTTTGATCAAGAAAAAAGGATTCAATTAGATTAGCAATAGTAGACTGTAATTCATTATTGCTATTTTTATAAAATAATAAATTTGCAGTATTATGTATACGTAAATTTTCAAATGAATTAATAAAAATTAAGTTTTCAAGGCTATTTAGTGAAGTAGGCTTACTTACAAGTTTGATACTTTTGTATTTTGGATGTTTTAAAATGGATTCATAAAAGTAAGAATTGTCCTTTTTGTTTAGAGATTGAAGAATAATAGAATAAATATATTCTAAATGTTTAGTAGTTATATTTGCAAGAAATAATTTTTTGAGAATACGATTAAGTTTTATATAAATAATATTAAACTTATGTTTTTTTAGGAAATAAATAGCATTTATAATTAGTGTGGAGTTGACCAAAGTATGATTTTTAATTTGTAAATTAGATGATGATGTGTAAGTAATAGTATCATGTGTATAATTAGTGATAGTAAAATTTTTTTTGGTGAATTTAAATAATGGAATACCAGAAGAAAGCAAGATACCTATTGCTTTAAGTTCTGTACTATTTGATATTAAGAGGTAATTTGTGCAAAAATTAATAATTTCTTTAGGATTTATTTCAATTATAATATTATTTGTACTATTGTTAAATATAATTTCATTTATTTTTTTGATGTTTGATTTTTTTAAAAAATTTTTTTATACTAATTATTTTAAATAAATATATATCTGTTTTAAAGAATTGTCAACTTTGTATTTTTTTTGGTAACTCTGTATTAATTTTGGTAACTCTGTATTTTTTTGGGTAGCTT
>NZ_AYOU01000102.1 GCF_000500065.1 Borrelia hispanica CRI
AATATAAAAAACTTATTTACAAACTTGACATTTAAACAAAATAGTATATAATACTATATAAGAATGATTATTATTTAATAATAAAAAAGGAGAATATATATGAGAAATAACATTTTAAAGAACATAATTACTATATCTGCTTTAACAGCATTTATGCTTACCAGTTGTAATACTGATGGGACTTTGGCTATACCAACTGGTAGTCAAAAAGGTGGTGCAGATACTAAAACAAGTGGTGATGGTCCATCAAATATCCCAAGAGCTGATGGTGATGTTAATGGTGATGTTAATGGTGATGTTAATGGTGGTGTTAATGGTGGTGTTGATGATGGGGCTAAACAATTAGCAGATTTGATAGTTGTACTTACAACAAAAGTTGAAAAGGAAGTAAAGGTAAATAAAGATGGTAAAGAGCCTGATAATACTCAATATGGATTAAAAGACAGCGTATTTAAATTAATAAAGGATGATAAGCAGAAAACTTATGATGAAGATACAAATAAAGATACAAGACATAAATTTTATGGATCTTTGAGCTGGAAAAAAGAAGCAATTAAAGGCCTTGGAGAAGTACTTGCAAAGCTAGCAGGAGAGGCAGCTTATAAAGATACTTGGCCTAAAAATCTTGTAGAGGTGGGAGAAAAAGTACAAGGAGTAATTCAGGTTACATTTAAACAAATAGAAGACAAAAAAGAAAAGCTTAATACTTTAAGCCTTGAAAAAATAAATGAACTTAATGATCAAGTAAAAAAACTTGAAGAAGCAAGAAATACCTGGATAACATTTGTAGATGATTTAATTAAAGATTATAAGGCTGATAAAGATAGCATCAAAACTACTGTAAAAAATTTGGTAGATAAATACCTAACTCCAAAATACACTGATCCTCTTTCTGGGCTTATTAAAAGCAGTAAACAATTAGGGGAAGAGATGAAGAAAATATTAGATGAAATAAATTAATATAAATAATATATTAAGTATGACATTTTCAAATTACGGAAGAGAGGCAGAGCTTCTCTTCCGTTTTTATTTGTGCAATTTATAATCAATTAAAAAATTATATTTTTCTTGAAATGCACTTAAAAAACTTAACGAATATGTTTGATAAGTATTGTGATTAAATGTGTTCATTATTAATATAAAAAAATTTACTGTAAAATCTTGACATTTAAATTAAATAGTATTATATATTATTTAATAATGATTATGATTTAATAATCAAAGGAAGGAGAATATTTATGAGAAACAATATTTTAAGTAATATTTTTAGTATATTTGTTTTAACAGCATTGATATTTATTGCTTGTAATCCAGGTAGTAGTGCTGGTGGTGATGGACAATCAGAAGGTGCGAGTGGCGATAGTGCTAAGCAATCAGTATTAAGTGAGCTTTTCAAAAAGGTTGCAGGTGAAGGAAAGGTAAACGAAGGTAAAAGCGAGCCTGATAATACTCAATATGGATTAAAAGACAGTGTATTTAAAATAATAAAGGATGACAAGAATAAAACTTATGATGCAGATGAAAAGCAAGATTCAAGATATAAATTTTATGGATCTTTGAGCTGGAAAAAAGAAGCAATTGAAGGCCTTGGGATAGTACTTGCAGAAATAGGGAAAAACGTAACTTATAAAGACACTTGGCCTAAAAATCTTGTAGAGGTAGGAGAAAAAGTACAAGGAGTAATTCAGGTTGCATTTAAACAAATAGAAGACAAAAAAGAAAAGCTTAATACCCTAAGCCTTGAAAAAATAAATGAGGTTAATGACAAAGTAAAAAAACTTGAAGAGGCAAGAAATACCTGGACAACATTTGTAGCTGGTTTACTTAAAGATTATAGTGCTGATAAAGGTAGTATCAAAACTACTATGCAAAAGTTGATAGATGATTACCTAACTCCAAAATATAATGATTCTCTTTCTGGGCTTATTACAAGCAGTGAAAAGTTAGGGGAAGATATTAAGAAAATATTAGAATAAGTAAAATAATATAAATAAATATATTAAATATGACATTTTCAAATTACGGAAGAGAGGCAGAGCTTCTCTTCCATTTTTGTTTGTACAACTTATAAACGATTAAAAATTATTTTATTTTTAATGTACTTATAAACCTTCTTAAATAAGCTTAATAATGATTATGATTCAAATTTTATTATTAATATAAAAAACTTATTTACAAACTTGACATTTAAACAAAATAGTATATAATACTATATAAGAATGATTATTATTTAATAATAAAAAAGGAGAATATATATGAGAAATAACATTTTAAAGAACATAATTACTATATCTGCTTTAACAGCATTTATGCTTACCAGTTGTAATACTGATGGGACTTTGGCTATACCAACTGGTAGTCAAAAAGGTGGTGCAGATACTAAAACAAGTGGTGATGGTCCATCAAATATCCCAAGAGCTGATGGTGATGTTAATGGTGATGTTAATGGTGATGTTAATGGTGGTGTTAATGGTGGTGTTGATGATGGGGCTAAACAATTAGCAGATTTGATAGTTGTACTTACAACAAAAGTTGAAAAGGAAGTAAAGGTAAATAAAGATGGTAAAGAGCCTGATAATACTCAATATGGATTAAAAGACAGCGTATTTAAATTAATAAAGGATGATAAGCAGAAAACTTATGATGAAGATACAAATAAAGATACAAGACATAAATTTTATGGATCTTTGAGCTGGAAAAAAGAAGCAATTAAAGGCCTTGGAGAAGTACTTGCAAAGCTAGCAGGAGAGGCAGCTTATAAAGATACTTGGCCTAAAAATCTTGTAGAGGTGGGAGAAAAAGTACAAGGAGTAATTCAGGTTACATTTAAACAAATAGAAGACAAAAAAGAAAAGCTTAATACTTTAAGCCTTGAAAAAATAAATGAACTTAATGATCAAGTAAAAAAACTTGAAGAAGCAAGAAATACCTGGATAACATTTGTAGATGATTTAATTAAAGATTATAAGGCTGATAAAGATAGCATCAAAACTACTGTAAAAAATTTGGTAGATAAATACCTAACTCCAAAATACACTGATCCTCTTTCTGG
>NZ_AYOU01000103.1 GCF_000500065.1 Borrelia hispanica CRI
CATTAAAACTTGATGTCATTAAAAATAGTAATGAATGGATTTTACAGCCTAAAGAAAAAGAAAATTGGGAAATAGATTTAAGTATAAATGATAGCTTTGTTAAAAATATACCTCCTGATTATGTTTATAAGATAAAATCTTATCACTTAGAAAGTAAAATACATGAAGAAATGGTCGACTCGTATTTCACTCTGCCCGATATTCCTAGACCCATGCGTAATATACGCAAGGATGAAAAAGGACAAGTTGATCAATTTATAGAAGACAATTTAGAGTTTTTTATTAAAGAAATATATAAATATTCAAAAGATTTTTCTAAAATTGAAAATGGAATAAAAGAATTAAGAATTCTATCACAATATGAACAAGTAATACCTTTCGATGAAATTATTAATAACAATTATTTTCATATATATGCTGCCTTTTATAACATGTATTTTCTTTATACTAATCCTAAAGTGCTCATTGTAGGTAATAAAAACCATAAAATGAAAGATAATTCTGGAACATTTTACAATAATGCTATTGTTTTAAACATTGATAAGAAATTTGATCATAATAGAATCAAGATTAGTCAAGAACCTCTACTAGAGCAAGTACCAGTTGAACCTGTTACTTTAAATAATGATATTATCAATAAATGTGAATCGTGCAAGTTGTATCTCTCTGAGAATGATTCATCTGAAATACACCAATATTTGCTTAAACAAAATATTTACCAAGAAATAAAAAATGCAAAAAAGGATCAACATATTATTGATTCTCTTATTAAAGAACAAGCAAATTCTCTACTAAGACAAATTAAAGCTATTATTGAAGAACTTTGTAATGATGATATTGAAAAAACATATATGCAAGTACGTATTAATGGAGCATATAGACAATTAATAAATGCTACTGACCTTGAATATCATTTAAACAATAATAAAATACTGCAAAATCCAATTATAAATGCATTATACGAAGAAGATACATTTACTGAAATAGGATATGCTTATGTCTATCCTGTAATTTATAATATGTATACAAGTAAAGAAACTCCTAGTATATCATTTTTTATACAATCAAAGTATCACACATTAAAATTACGTCATATTTGGCATTCAGTATCGGTTGATAGATCTACTCCTAAATGGACTTTATATAAAAAATCTTAAAAGTTAATATAAAAATAAAAATGTTAAATTTTTTAATTTTACTTACCCATATAAAACAAAATACAACTTATTTTATACGTTTAATGTTATCATGTTATATAATTAAAAAATATAAATCACCCTGAATATTTTTTTGAGATTTGATATAAGGAAATTTTATGAGAATGTATTTTGTGATAGTTGTTTTTATCTTTTTTATTTTGTCTTGTGATAAACATAAAGTAAAAGATTTTGAAAAAAGTGACATCAAATCTTTATCCAATCTTAGTGATGACTTATATATATCTAGAGAATACATAATGAAATACGAAGTATACAAACAATTACAAGATTTAAATGAAAAACGTCCTTTTATTGAGTCTCTTGTCAAAAAACATGCAAATTCTCTTGTGTTACAAATTAAAAAATTTTCAGAAACATTTAGCAAACAGGAGAATGGTATTACGCCCACTGTTTTTATATTTGGAGATTATGTCCAAAAAATTAACTCTGGATCTCGAACGGGGTATTATGGAACTATGGTTGCTCCTATACAAGTCGAAACAGATGACTATTTAAAGAATAATTTTGAAGACACAATGATTGGAAATCCTTTATTGTTTTTACCCTCAGAGCTTGATGATCAAGGCAGATTTCACATATTATCAGAACCTAGTTATCGTTTTTATTTAAGAGAAATATACGATACCGATATGTATCCAATAATATATAATCTTTATATATCTCATAAACAACCGTCAATTTATCTCATAGGAAATAAAATATATAAAAAACAAAATGAAATAGGCAATAATATCTATTATAGAAAAGCATTAAAACTTGATGTCATTAAAAATAGTAATGAATGGATTTTACAGCCTAAAGAAAAAGAAAATTGGGAAATAGATTTAAGTATAAATGATAGCTTTGTTAAAAATATACCTCCTGATTATGTTTATAAGATAAAATCTTATCACTTAGAAAGTAAAATACATGAAGAAATGGTCGACTCGTATTTCACTCTGCCCGATATTCCTAGACCCATGCGTAATATACGCAAGGATGAAAAAGGACAAGTTGATCAATTTATAGAAGACAATTTAGAGTTTTTTATTAAAGAAATATATAAATATTCAAAAGATTTTTCTAAAATTGAAAATGGAATAAAAGAATTAAGAATTCTATCACAATATGAACAAGTAATACCTTTCGATGAAATTATTAATAACAATTATTTTCATATATATGCTGCCTTTTATAACATGTATTTTCTTTATACTAATCCTAAAGTGCTCATTGTAGGTAATAAAAACCATAAAATGAAAGATAATTCTGGAACATTTTACAATAATGCTATTGTTTTAAA
>NZ_AYOU01000104.1 GCF_000500065.1 Borrelia hispanica CRI
TTTAAAACAATAGCATTATTGTAAAATGTTCCAGAATTATCTTTCATTTTATGGTTTTTATTACCTACAATGAGCACTTTAGGATTAGTATAAAGAAAATACATGTTATAAAAGGCAGCATATATATGAAAATAATTGTTATTAATAATTTCATCGAAAGGTATTACTTGTTCATATTGTGATAGAATTCTTAATTCTTTTATTCCATTTTCAATTTTAGAAAAATCTTTTGAATATTTATATATTTCTTTAATAAAAAACTCTAAATTGTCTTCTATAAATTGATCAACTTGTCCTTTTTCATCCTTGCGTATATTACGCATGGGTCTAGGAATATCGGGCAGAGTGAAATACGAGTCGACCATTTCTTCATGTATTTTACTTTCTAAGTGATAAGATTTTATCTTATAAACATAATCAGGAGGTATATTTTTAACAAAGCTATCATTTATACTTAAATCTATTTCCCAATTTTCTTTTTCTTTAGGCTGTAAAATCCATTCATTACTATTTTTAATGACATCAAGTTTTAATGCTTTTCTATAATAGATATTATTGCCTATTTCATTTTGTTTTTTATATATTTTATTTCCTATGAGATAAATTGACGGTTGTTTATGAGATATATAAAGATTATATATTATTGGATACATATCGGTATCGTATATTTCTCTTAAATAAAAACGATAACTAGGTTCTGATAATATGTGAAATCTGCCTTGATCATCAAGCTCTGAGGGTAAAAACAATAAAGGATTTCCAATCATTGTGTCTTCAAAATTATTCTTTAAATAGTCATCTGTTTCGACTTGTATAGGAGCAACCATAGTTCCATAATACCCCGTTCGAGATCCAGAGTTAATTTTTTGGACATAATCTCCAAATATAAAAACAGTGGGCGTAATACCATTCTCCTGTTTGCTAAATGTTTCTGAAAATTTTTTAATTTGTAACACAAGAGAATTTGCATGTTTTTTGACAAGAGACTCAATAAAAGGACGTTTTTCATTTAAATCTTGTAATTGTTTGTATACTTCGTATTTCATTATGTATTCTCTAGATATATATAAGTCATCACTAAGATTGGATAAAGATTTGATGTCACTTTTTTCAAAATCTTTTACTTTATGTTTATCACAAGACAAAATAAAAAAGATAAAAACAACTATCACAAAATACATTCTCATAAAATTTTCCTTATACCAATATTAAATAGAATCTCGAAAGGTAATTTATATATTACATGATAACATTAATAATACTAAACGTATCAAATAAGTTGTATTTTATTTTATATAGGTAAGTGGGATAAAAAAATTTAACATTCTTATTTTTTTACTAACCTTGACATTCAATTATTAGCATAGGGCCTTTTGGTGCGATGTAAAGTCCATTTAGGAGTAGATCTGTCAACTGATACTGCATACCAAATATGACGTACATTTTCCGTATAATATCTTTGCGGTATAAGAAATATTATACTAGGAGTTTTTTTAGTCATATATATATTATAAATTATAGGGTAGACATCAACATATCCTAGTCCACCAAATGTGTCTGCTTCATATGATGTATTTATAATTGGATTGTGAAGTATTTTATTATTTTTTAGTTGATATTCAAGTCCAGCAACATTTGTTGATTGTTCATATGCCCCATTAATTTTTATTGTCAAAAACATTTTTTCAATATCATCCTTACAAATTTTTTCAATAATAGCTTTCATTTGTCTTAATAGAGAATTTGCTTGTTCTTTAACAAGAGAATCAATGATATGTTGATTCTTTTTTGCATTGTTTATTTCTTGGTAGATATTTTGTTTAAATAAATATTGGTGTATTTCAGATAAATCATCATCAGAAAGATACAATTTGCATGATTCACATTTATTAATAATATCATTGTTAAAGGTAACAGGTTCAACTGGTACTTGCTCTAAGAGAGGTTCTTGACTAATCTTTAATCTTTGATGATAAAATTTTTTATCGATATTTAAAACAATAGCATTATTGTAAAATGTTCCAGAATTATCTT
This sequence comes from Borrelia hispanica CRI, assembly GCF_000500065.1. Classification (NCBI taxonomy): domain Bacteria; kingdom Pseudomonadati; phylum Spirochaetota; class Spirochaetia; order Spirochaetales; family Borreliaceae; genus Borrelia; species Borrelia hispanica. The sequence goes on from NZ_AYOU01000104.1 coordinate 2,035, forward strand.
TCATTTTATGGTTTTTATTACCTACAATGAGCACTTTAGGATTAGTATAAAGAAAATACATGTTATAAAAGGCAGCATATATATGAAAATAATTGTTATTAATAATTTCATCGAAAGGTATTACTTGTTCATATTGTGATAGAATTCTTAATTCTTTTATTCCATTTTCAATTTTAGAAAAATCTTTTGAATATTTATATATTTCTTTAATAAAAAACTCTAAATTGTCTTCTATAAATTGATCAACTTGTCCTTTTTCATCCTTGCGTATATTACGCATGGGTCTAGGAATATCGGGCAGAGTGAAATACGAGTCGACCATTTCTTCATGTATTTTACTTTCTAAGTGATAAGATTTTATCTTATAAACATAATCAGGAGGTATATTTTTAACAAAGCTATCATTTATACTTAAATCTATTTCCCAATTTTCTTTTTCTTTAGGCTGTAAAATCCATTCATTACTATTTTTAATGACATCAAGTTTTAATG
>NZ_AYOU01000105.1 GCF_000500065.1 Borrelia hispanica CRI
TTTAAAACAATAGCATTATTGTAAAATGTTCCAGAATTATCTTTCATTTTATGGTTTTTATTACCTACAATGAGCACTTTAGGATTAGTATAAAGAAAATACATGTTATAAAAGGCAGCATATATATGAAAATAATTGTTATTAATAATTTCATCGAAAGGTATTACTTGTTCATATTGTGATAGAATTCTTAATTCTTTTATTCCATTTTCAATTTTAGAAAAATCTTTTGAATATTTATATATTTCTTTAATAAAAAACTCTAAATTGTCTTCTATAAATTGATCAACTTGTCCTTTTTCATCCTTGCGTATATTACGCATGGGTCTAGGAATATCGGGCAGAGTGAAATACGAGTCGACCATTTCTTCATGTATTTTACTTTCTAAGTGATAAGATTTTATCTTATAAACATAATCAGGAGGTATATTTTTAACAAAGCTATCATTTATACTTAAATCTATTTCCCAATTTTCTTTTTCTTTAGGCTGTAAAATCCATTCATTACTATTTTTAATGACATCAAGTTTTAATGTTTTTCTATAATATATATTATTACCTATTTCATTTTGTTTTTTGTATATTTTATTTCCTATTAAATAGATTGAAGGTTGTTTATGAGATATGTAAAGATTATATATTACTGGATACATATCGATATCGTATATTTTTCTTAAATGAAAACGATATCGGGGTTCTAATATGTCAAGTCTACCTTGTTCATCAAGTTCTGAGGTTAATGATAATAAAGGATTTACAATCATTTTATCTTCAAAATTAATCTTTAAATAATCATCTGTTTTGGCATATCCAAGAGAAACAGAGGATCCATAATAAGTCGTCTGAGACCCAGAGTGAAATTGTTGAACATAATCTCCAAATACAAAAACAGTGGGAATAATACCATTTTCCTGTTTGCTAAATTCTTCTGAAAATTTTTTAATTTGTAATACAAGAGAATTTGCATGTTTTTTTATAAGAGATTCAATAAAAGGACGCTTTTCATTTAAATCTTGTAATTGTTTGTATACTTTGTATTTCATGATATATTCTCTAGATATATATAAGTCATCACTAAGATTGGATAAAGACTTCATATCACTTTTTTCAAAATCTTTTACTTTATGTTTATTACAAGACAAAATAAAAAAGATAAAAACAACTATCATAAAATACGTTCTCATAAAATTTCCTTATACCAAATCTCAAATAAAATCTTTCAGAATAATTTATATATTTTAATATATTTTAGTTATATAATATGATAACATCAATGATACTAAAACGTATAAAATAAGTTGTATTTTATACAGGGAAGTGAGATGAAAAAATTTAAAGTTCTTATTTTTTTACTAATCTTGACATTAAATTTAAATTCACTGGTAGAATCCCAAGACTTAAGTGAATTAAACAATGCAATAGATAAAAAACAAGAAACATTAGGACTTAAGAATAATAATCATAATGAAATACTAAGTCGATATTTAGATGAAAGGTATATTGATTATTTTAATATAACTGATGAATATTATAAATTGATTAATACTCTGTATAAAGTAACCCAAGCTTATGAATATTCGTTATTATCTCTAAATGCAGTTAAAATGAATTTAATGGATACTCTTCAGGATAAATACAATGAAAGAGAGATTGCAAAATATGATGAATTACGACAAGCAGAATCAGAAAAAAATCTTAAATATAACGAAATGCTAGAAACTAAGATATACTATGAAGATTTTAAGCAAAAAAGAACATTCAAGAGGATCTTGTTTAAAAGAAAATTAAGAGATAAACTTGATGAAAATTTTAGAAATAAAAAAGCTTATTTGGAGCTTGTTGATTCAAATAAATTAATAAACAAATATAAAAATATTCTTATTGAGGATCGTAAAGTTAAAGATAAACTTATAAAAGAACTAAAACACATGACTAAATATTTAAATAAAATAAATGAAAAATTTAAGATGAGTGAATCTAGATTATATAATGCATATCAATTGCATGCTGCAAAATTTGATAAATGGCAAAAACTGGATGAGCAAAAAAAAGAAGTTTTTTCTGCAGTAAATACAGCTTGGGACAATTTGGAACAAGCATTGATGTCTAGAGAACAATCAAAATTTGAGGAAAATAAATTAATCTATCTTGATTTGGTAAATAAATTTAAAGAAATTAGTGAGGCTAGATATAAAGCTCACAATGAGATTTATAATGATTTATTGGCACTAAATGCAGCTGAGAGAGAATTTTTTGAATTGCATTTTAGAAAATTAAAAAAAGAGTCCACAATTACTTATACAAAAAGCAAATTGGTAGAGTACAAATAATATAATTTATTTATAAAATCCATAATTTTAAATTTTACTTTTACTCTTTTTAAACATCATTTAATTCAATATTAAAGTGATAATTATCAAATTTGTTGAAAAATAGCACTTTTTTCTTTGTTTTGATACTTATTGCTATATATTTTGTCTTACCAAGGAGGGAAATATGAAGTTAAAGAGACAATGTTTATTTATGTTTATTATGACGAGTTTTATTAGTTGTGATTTATTATTTGACGAAGATATTCAAAAAAAATCTGTTGGTCTACTCGATAGGGTTCAATATTTATTGAATAATAAAGAGCAAACCAACAAAATTCTTTCTGATGAAATGGATAAGACAGATAAGTCAGCTAAAAGGGTTATAAAAAAGATTGTTAGAAAGCCTAGACAAAAAGGACAACAGGAACAAATAGATAAATTACAACAAGATGGTGTTGCTAATTATGATCCTGTTTTATTTCCACAAATAGAAGAAAAAAATCTACCACTTGATATCACTTCTATTCCTGAGATTAGTAAGGAATTAAAAGAAACAGAAGGTACAACTGCAGGTTCTACTACAAGTGATTTAAGTGACAAAGATATTACTAGCAGTTTAAGCGGTACAACATATCTTTCTTCACAAGAAGGATCAAGTTTGGGTGGATTTAGTGATGTTGTTGAATATACTACTTATTTATCACATCCAACAATCTCAGGGTCTTATAGTGGAAGTGTTGTAGAGGAAGAAGATAGTCCAGAGTATGAATATAATGATAAATTAGATAGTGCTGAAAAAGACATAGATTATGTACTTGAGGCAATTGAGAAAATCAAAAAAGATAGAAATCAAGTTGAGCTTCAATCTACAATGAGAATGTCTGGATATTCTACAGAAGAAGAGAGGAAAGTTGCTAGAGAAAAGTTACAACAATTTAGTAAAGAAAAGCTAGCTAGAGAACTTCAAAGTCTTTTAGACAAAATTAAAACTGCTTATGATTTAATTGATGATGGAACAGAAGATTATGCTGAATTTATTACAGAAGATGAGCTTGGCAATGCTATTAATATACTACAAGATTTATACGTTTCTAAATATGATTTACATGATCTTGTGGAATCTATTGGGAAGACAAGTAGTGTGTATGAGGCTTATGTAAAAAGATCAGGTTTAGGCTTTGCGAAAATCTCAGAATTGGAGAAATCTTTAAAGAAAGCAAAAGAATTGCTTGCAAAGGTAAAAAAAAGTAAATAAACCTACTTTAGGTATGTAAAATAGTGGGTTAAAATATTAATTTAAAATAGAGTGGCAGATAGATTAGATTTAAATATCTATCTGCCATTATGAAATATTATAAATTAATTTAAATTTTGAAATAATAGGAAGGGTAAAATGTAATGAGATTGTATTTACCTATGGCGCTTTTATTAAGCATTATTGGTTGTGAATTCTTAAGCAAAGATGCAAATTTACAACCCAAAACTCTAGAGACATTAGAATCTAATATTGATGATGGTCAAAAACAGGCTTTAGTTTTTTTTCAAGAATCACTTCAAGGTAATAAGCATTTAGATGCATTAAAAAAGGAGCAAGAAGATCTTGTAAAAGTAAAAAATATACCTCAAAAGACACTAGACTTTAAGTATAATAAGACTAAATTGGAACAATTATTTAGGGAACTTGGCAATGATAAGACTAAACAATTTCTTAAAGATTTACATGTAACAATAAAATCTATCAATGATGGTTCTTATAAAAGCTTTTCATCTTCAAACTTTAATGATCTAGGTACTTTAGAAAAAAAACAAGAAAGAGCAATGAACTTTATAAAAAAAGAATTATATGTTGAGTATTATCTTTATACCAATGGACTTAGTGATTTAGATTATTTTTTTTATAGAGTAATGAATTATCTTTCATAAATTAAAATTTATTTACTATGTGTTGTAATACATTATATTTAAAAATTATATGTAAAAATAGTTACAAAAATTGAAGAAGAGCTTGAAATAATTAATTATTGCACTAATAATTAATTACCAAATACTTTAATTTTTCAAAAGGAAGATTGTTTACTCACAATGTTTTATACATTATGTTAAATACCCCCTTTGTATTAAGGGGTTTTTTATATTTATTTTTTTAACAATTATCAAAATCAAAATAATTTGGTTTGTCTTTCAAATTATTATTTCCAAACACTATTTTTTGGTATTTTAAAATTAAACGAAATATAAAAACAAATTAACTGTTAGCACTGTCAAATTTATGAAGTATATTTATTGTAAAAGGAGATATTTTTATGGGGTATATTCAAACAATATGCATAATAAGTGTTGCAGTATTGATAATTCCAATAAGTTGCAAACTGAACAATAATAAATTAAAGGCAGAGAGTGAAACTAAATTGGCAAAAGAAAATGCCAAGCTTGTAGCAGATTCTATTGTAGGTCAAGTAAGCAAACTTACAGGATTGGCAACAACTGAAATTAAAGCTTTAAGTAAAGAAGAGCTTGCTAGGATTGCTAATGAGGCAAAAGCCACTTCTGAAATTTCAAGGAAAAATATTGATGATTTTCGTAAGATTAAAGGTAAAGCAAAATTAGAAGTCAATGATGTTCCAAATTTTATTAAATTAATTAGGGAATCTGCAGAAAAAATAGCAATAGCGTTTAGGACATTATTAAGTGCAGGATATAATGGTCCTGTAGCAAATGCAGTCAATAGTAACATAAATAGTGGGGTTAAAATGATATCTTTATTAGAAAAATTATTAAATATAAGAACGAAAGAAATTTATAATAACAAGGAATTAGAAGTACGGAATGCAATAGAAGAGTTTAATAGCTCTTATCCGGGACTTAGAATATATGTTATAGAATCGAGGTACAAAGATCATATGAAAACATATATAAACGTCATTATGAAAAATGTAAGTAGATATTTTTTTAATGGGGTACATGAGGAATTATTAGAAAATTTAGATAAAGCTCCAAATAAGCTTAAAGAAGCTTTGACATCACTCAAAGATGCGGCTAATTCTATAAGCACTGCAGCAGGAATAATAGAATTATGCTTTTCAGAGCAGAATTGATAATTCATTTTATTACTAATGATTATACATGAGAGAGTATATTTATAATGATTGCTGTATATTTTTTGTTTCAATAACAATGTAAATTGTTACCTAAGAAGTAATTACTTTTAATGATATAAAGTTTAGAAATAAGAAAATTTTTGCTATCTTGATTTATATGATATATAATATCATATAATATATTTTATCAAATAATAATTAGTATTTCTTGATAAAATATTAATTATTTAAGTAACATTTGTTAAATTTTAAAGGAAGGAGAATATTTTGAAAATTTATTTTTTTAGTATATCTTTTTTATTCATTATTTTAAGTTCTTGTAAATCAGATCCGAATAAACACTCAAATGGAACATCAATACAAAAAGATGACATAGCATCACCACAAACACGAATACAAAATGAATATAAAAAAGAGACCGAAAAAAGAGAAAAGCAGATTATAATAAAGTCTTTAAAAGAACAGATTCAAAATGTTACTGATTTAATAGAACTAGATAAAAACAATATTGAAGAGAATGAACCTGCAGATCAATTTGGAATGAAAAATGGGGCTTTTAAAATTGTTATAGGAAATCCTAGTCAAAAGGCTTACAACGATCCTAAAAGTCAAGAAAACAGAAGACAATTTTATTCATCATTAAATTATGATGAAGATAAAATTAGGCAGCTTGGAATAATACTTAATCAAATAACTTCCGATAGCGCTAACAGAGGACAGTTGCACATAGATATCACAAATGCAGGAAGGGCTTACTCTCAATTTTTATTTGAAAGAGCAATTGATAAACTTGAAGAATATCAAAATAAATTTGATTTACTAAATTTTAGAGATTTAATAACAATAAAAGTAAAACTCAATTCAATTGTACAGTTGAGATTACTCTGGCAAAACACTGTAGATAATATTATTAGAGATTATGAAGATAATATTATTGGCATTAAAACTGATAGTCAAAAACTCATTGAACACATAAGAGAACAATATGGAGATGTACTTAAAAATAAAATTCCAAAAATTGGCATTATAGTTGGAGATCTCAATAAGATTTTAAAAACATTAAATTAATCTATGCAAAATATATTAATAATTAAAATTATAACTGTAAAAGAGAAAATATATTCTCTTTTGTTATTTTTTTGCATTGTAAATAAGTATTTTTTAAGACTATAATTATTTTTAATAATATATATTCTTTAAAGAATATATATTATTAAAAATAATAGATAATATTATTTTAATTTTAAAATTAAGGAAAATATTTTGAAAATTTATTTTTTTATCAGTAATTTGGTTATAATTTCGATTTTGACTAATTGCAGTTCGGATGTTAAACGCTTCTTTCCAAAAACAGGGATTGTAGGTTTACGAAATTTTTTGGATAGTTTAGATCCAGAAAGACGTAAAAATATTTTGATATATGAAATTATTAAACAAGTTTATTATATTAAAACAGTACTCGATCTACACAATGATCAAAATTGGATTGAAGATAGCACGCAATTTGGGATGAAAGAGAATGGTAAGGCATTTAATGTTCTTGACAATAAATTAAATATTTATAAAGTAAGTGATGCGAGAAATTTATTTATTCGAAGAATATTTTATTTGTCTTTTGAATATGATGAGACGAGAATTAAAAATTTTGGAATGATTCTCAACAAAATAATCGAAACAGTTAATGATGAAAGTAACGATTTGCTTAAAGATATCACAAATGTGGCAATGATTTATGCACAGAATTACTTTGTAGATGAATTTCGATTACTGCTTGATAAAGTCGATAAACTTCAATCTTTAGAACTTGATATGTTGAAATTTTTAAAAGATAAATTCGATCAATTAGCAATGTTCAAAAAAAGTTGGAATTACATTGTAAATAATCTTATTGGGGATTTTTTAAATAATAAAAATAATATTCAAAACGATAGAATCAAACTAATACTTTATATCAATCAATACTATAAATTGCATTTTATGAAAATTAATAATATTAAAGGGCTTAGTAATGATATTAAAGATATTTTAGCCAAAATTTAAAAGATATTTAAATTGAATGGTATAAAAAGCTAATAAAATATATTGATATCCAAATCAAATTAATATATACTATATGTTAATAATGATTATTAATTAACATGCGGCAAACAATTTTAATAAATTGTTTAATTTTAATAATAAGGAGAATATTTTGAAACAAAAAGTTTTTGTTATATTTATTTTAGTAAATTTATTGCTAATAGCTTGTGGTCAAGACAATAAGGCTCCTGTTGATAATGCAAATGCAAAAAAACGAGAAGAGATTAAAGGAATTAAAAATTTAATTCCTCACTCAGCATTAAGGGCATTAAAAGTGCATAATGATGCAACTTGGGATGAAGATAAGGCAGGATATGATCTTAAAGGTGCTGATCAATTGTTTAATAAAATTTCATATACATCAGCTTCTGGAACTCCAGCTTTATATGATGGTACAACGGCTAATACTGATGCTAGTATAAGCAAAGCAGCAAGAAAAGAAGTTTATCTGGCTTGTGAGTATAAGAGTGATTTTATTAAAGCTTTTGCAAGTGTTATTAATAAATTAGCTGTAGTTCCTGCAACTATAGCAAGATTGGAAGATCTGGTTTTAAAGATAAGAGGGTATGCTAAGGCTTACTACATAGATGTATATGATACCTTAAAAAAGAAACTAAATAATCTTGAGAAACTATCTTTAGCAGATGTAGAATCGTTGAGAACCAGATTAGTCGAACTTGAAGAAGCAAAAAAGGCATTAAGATATGAGGCAATACAACCAATTATCGATGCTTACATTAATAAGGAATCAATTGTTACAGGAGTAGCAAATCATCATCTACAAAATGCTGCTACCACCGTTGAGGAGATAGTGAAGTATGGGGAAGACAAGTTGCCTGGTTTTAACACTCGACTTAATAAGATTATAAGTATAAGTGGTCAAATTAAAGGTATCTTGAGTAGTATCTAGTAAGAATTTATGTTGATTATGAATCAATTAAATGTGTTTATAAATACTATTGGATTAAATATGGCTAAGGAGAAGTTTTCCTTGGTGATCGATAATTAGTCAGTTTATCAATTGAATAATAAGGAGAATATTTTGAAAAAAAAAGTTTTTATTATATTTATGTTAATAAGTTTAATTAGTTTATTGCTAATAGCTTGTGGTCAGAACGGAGAAACTGCAGAGGCACAACAAAAACTAGAACGAGCAAGAAAGGAAAGACGAAGACGAGAAGGAGGAGTATTAGAAGATCAAAGAAAAGCAGAAATTGAATACATTCAAAGTGCAACTCCTGATACGGTGATAACAGTATTAGGCTATCATAATGATGCAAATTGGAACGGTGAAGTAGCCAATGCCGCTGATTTTGCTGGTGTCCTTGCAGTGTTTGCCAACGTTCCACATAGAGTAGATGGTCAAACGGAATTCTTATATAATGGTACAAAGATTGGTGGTACAGCGGCTGGCGATGCTTCTGCTGAAGGCAAAGCAGTAAGAAAAGAAATTTATCTAGCTCTTCATTATGAGTCAAGTTTTATTATTGATTTTGGAATTGTTTTTAATAAATTCATTAATTCTCCGGCATTAGTTACAAAACATGCAAAAGAATTAAAAGAGTTTTTTGAAAAGATAAGAAATTATGCTAGAGCTTACTATATAGATGCATATGGTACCTTACGAAGTAAACTAGGTAAACTTAATTCACTGTCTTTAGACGAGGCAAGATCTTTGAGTGCCAAATTGGGACAACTTGAATCAGCAAGAGTGAAGTTAATAAGTGGTGTAATAGCCCAAGTTAAAAGTGATTTAAATAACAGTAGTCCAAGAGCAGGAGGTGTTCATCTAAAAGGTAGTGCTACCACCGCTGATCAGATAAAAACATATTGGGAATCAAAGTCAGCTACATTTGATGCTGACTGTGCTGAGATTATAAGGATAAGTGGTGAAATTAAAGGGGTCTTGGATGATCTTAAGTAAAAGGTTAATGTTGATTATAAATCAACTAAATATATTTAAAGATATTTTGAATACTGTTGAATTAAATATAACCAAGGATAAATTTTCCTTGGTCATTAATAATTAGCCAATTTATCATTGAATAATAAGTAATAATAAGGAGAATATTTTGAAAAAAAAAGTTTTTATTATATTTATGTTAATAAGTTTAATAAGTTTATTGCTAATAGCTTGTGGTCAAAACGGAGATAATGCAGAGGCACAACGAAAATCAGAAGAAGAAAAGGCAAGAAGAGCACGAGAAGAAAAACGATTAGAAGAGGAAAAGCCAGGAAGAATTGCAATCATTAAAAATGCAACTTCTAGTGAAGTGAAAAAAGTATTAGCCAAGCATAATGATGAAAATTGGAGTGATGATACAGTCCATACCAGTTTTTTTGATGCTATCAATGCAGTGTTTGGAGCAGTTCCACATAAAGTAGTTGGTCAAACGGAATTCTTATATAATGATGCAACGGCTGGCGATAGGGCGAAGGAAAGCAAAGCAGCAAGAAGAGAAGTTTATCTAGCTTTTGATTATTTTTTGGGTTCGATTAATGCTTTTGGAGAGTTTGTTAAGAAATTAGTTGAGACTTCGGCATTAGCTACAAAAAATAAAGCCAAATTAAAAGATTTACTTAGCAAGATAAGAAAGTCTGCCAAAGCTTATTATATAGATTCATATGATACCTTAGAAAAGAAACTAAGTAAACTTGGGTCACTGTCTGGGACAGATGTAAAATCGTTGGAGGACAACTTGGACGCACTTGAAACAGCAAGAGCAAAATTAATAGCTAGTGTAGTACGACCACTTAAAAAGAGGTATTCAGTTATTGGAAACTTTTTGGCTAATTCAGGATCAGCTTCGGTTAACAGCACTGCTGATGAAATAGAGACATATTGGGATACAGATTTATCAAAGAATTTTAATTTTAGATGCAATGAGCTTATAAGGATAGGTGGTGAAATTAAAAAGATCTTGGATAGGGCCCATTAAGAGATTAATGTTGATTATGAATCAACTAAGTATATTTAGAACACTGTTGAATTAAATATAACCAAGGATAAATTTTCCTTGGTTATCGATAATTAGTCAGTTTGTCATTGAATAATAAGTAATAATAAGGAGGATATTTTGAGACGAAAATTTTTTATTGTATTTATGTTAATAAGTTTATTTCTAATAGCTTGTGGTCAAAACGGAAAAAAGCCTGTTGATCCTGTTGATAATGCAGCGGCACAACTAAAATTAAAAGAAGAAGAGGAAGAACGAAAACTAGAACAAGAAGAAAGATTTGAAAGACGAACAAAAATTGTAGACATTAAAAGAAATGGAATTCCTAGTGAAGTGATAGAAATATTAAAAGAGTATCGTAAGGGTCCTTCAAAATTGAAGGGTATTTACGAGTATTATGCTTACTCTTACTATGATGATATTTTTGGAAGTATCAATGAAGTGTTTAAAAAAGTTCCATATAAAAATGGAGTAGATGATAATGGCAATGAGTTCGTATATAGTGATATAAGGGATAAGACAACGGCTGATGTTGCTGCAAGGCAAGCAGCAAGAGAAGAAGTTCTTCTAGCTTTTGGCTATAGTAGCGGTTTTGCTCGGGCTTTTGGAGAGCTTGCTAAGAAATTAGTTGAGACTTCGGCATTACTTACAAAAAATAAAGACAAATTAAAAGATTTACTTATAAAGATAAGAGATTGTGCCAAAGCTTATTATTTAGATGCATATGATACCTTAGAAAATAAATTGGGTATCCTTGAGTTACTGTCTGCAGCAGAAGTAAAATCGTTGCATGACAACTTGGACTTACTTAAAACAGAAAGAGAAAAATTAGTATCTAATGTAGTAGAACCACTTAAAGATAAGTATCCAATTATTGGAGAATGTTTGGCTGATCCAGCATCCTCAAGCATTTCGAATACTCTCACCGCTGATGAAATAGAGACATATTGGGACACATTATCAGCTGAATTTGATTCTATTTGTGCTGAGATTATAAGGATAAGTGGTGAAATTAAAGGAATCTTGGATAATATTAAGGTCAAAGGTTAATGTTAATTATAAATCAATTAAATAATATTTAAGTAATATTTAAAAATACTGTTGAATTAAATATAACCAAGGATAAATTTTCCTTGGTTATCAATAATTAGTCAGTTTATCATTTAATAATAAGTAATAATAAGGAGGATATTTTGAAACAAAAAGTTTTTATTATATTTATGTTAATAAGTTTAATAAGTTTATTTCTAATAGCTTGTGGTCAAAACGGAGATAATGCAGGGACACAACTAAACTCAGAACAAGAAGAAAAGGAAAAACGAGAAAGAATTGAAACCATTAAAAATGCAACTCCTAGTGATGTGAAAAAAGTATTAGGCTATCATAATGATGCAAATTGGAAAGGTGAAGGAACTGCTGATTTTACTAATATCACTGCAGTGTTTGCCAAAGTTCCACATAGAGTAGCTAATGATGGAACGGAATTCTTATATAATGATACAATGTCTAGCGATAGGGCGAAGGAAAGCAAAGCAGCAAGAAGAGAAGTTTATCTAGCTCTTGGCTATAGTAACGATTTTATTTGGGTTTTTGGAGGGTTTACTATTAAATTAATTATTTTGGACCTAGTTACAAAAAATAAAACCAAATTAAAAGATTTCCTTATCAAGATAAGAAAGGCTGCCAAAGCTTATTATATAGATTCATATGATACCTTAGAAAAGAAACTGAGTAACCTTGAGTCACTGTCTTTAGCAGAAGTAAAATCGTTGAGTATCAAATTGGGAGAACTTGACACAGCACAAGCAAAATTAGTATCTAATGTAGTGCAACCATTTAGGGAGAAGTATTCACTTACTGAAGAATATTTGGCTAATCGAAACTCAAAAATTTCGAGTACCATCACTGCTGATGAAATAGAGACATATTGGAACACATTATCAGATAAATTTTATTCTAGTTGTAATGAGATTATAAGGATAAGTGGTGATATTAAAGGAATCTTGGATAATATTTAAGATAAAAGATTAATGTTAATTATGAATCAATTAAATATATTTATAAATACTATTGGATTAAATATAACCAAGGAAAAATTTTTCTTGGTTATCAATAATTAGCCAATTTGTAATTTAATAATAAGGAATAATAAGGAGAATATTTTGAGAGGAAAAGTTTTTATTGTATTTATGTTAGTTAGTTTATTACTAATGGCTTGTGGTCAAAACGGCAAAACTCCTGTTGATAATGCAGAGGCACAACGAATACAAGAAACAGCGGTAAGGAAACGACAATTAAAACAAAAAGAAGGAAAAAAAGAGAAACAACGAAAACTAGAAGAAATTGAAGTTATTAAAGATGTAATTCCTAGTGCAGTGATAGGAGTATTAAGCAAGCATAATGATCCAGAATGGAATGATGATATCGAGTATTTCAGTACTTATTTTGTTGGTATCAGTGTGGTGTTTAAAAAAGTTCCATATAAGGTAGTTGATGGAAATGAATTCTTATATGGTGTGATAGGGGATAATAGAGGGGCTGATGCTGCAGCAAGGAAAGCGGCAAGAAGAGAAGTTTATCTAGCTTTTGGCTATTTTTACAATTTGATTCGGGTTTTTGGAGCTTTTGCTTTGAGATTAGTTCGTCTTCCAGAATTAGTTGCAGAGCATAAAGAAACATTAAGAGATTTCCTTTTTAAGATAAGAGATTGTGCTAAAGCTTACTATTTAGATGTGTATGACGCTTTACAAAAGAAACTAGATAAACTTGAGATACTATCTTTAGAACATTTGAAGTTGTTGAGAACCAAATTGGAAGAACTTGACGCAGCAAAAAGGGCATTCATAGTTGATATAGTACAACCAATGCAAGTTCGTTTCTCAGTTACCACAGAAATGTCGAAAGCTGCTATAAAAAATAATAAGATTACCGCTGATGAAATGGAAGAATATTGGGAAACAAAGTTATCAAGTAAATTTGATGCTAGATGTAATGATATTATGAGGTTAGCTTCTGCAATTAAAGATATCTTGGATAAGATTTAGTAAGAGGTTTTAGTAAGAGGTTAATGTTGATTATAATTCAAGTAAATACATATTGAATTTAAATAACTAAGGAGAAATTTTTTGGGTGTCAATAATTAGACAATTTGTAATTTAATAATAAGGAATAATAAGGAGAATATTTTGAAAAAAAAAGTTTTTATTTTATTTATGTTAGTTAGTTTATTACTAATAGCTTGTGGTCCAAACGGAGAAACTGCTGTTGATGCAGAGACACAACAAAAAGAAGAAGAAATTGCAGGCATTAAAAAGGAAATTCCTAGTACAGTGAGAGCCGTATTAAGCACGCATTATAATGCAGATTGGGATGAAGATGGCAAAGGATATAATCTAAAAGGTCCCGGTCAATTATTTAACAGAGTTGCATATGGAACATTTAATGGAAAGGGATTATTATATGATGGTACAACGCATGGCGATATTGCTGCTGAAAGCAAAGCAGCAAGAAGAGAAATTTATCTATTTCTTGATTATGATGATTCTGTGATTAAATCTGTGGCAAAGGCTCTTAATGAGGCACTGCAATATTCTATTGCAGTAGGGTTGTTAGAAGTGCTCTTTAAAAAGATAAGGAGGTGTGCTAAAGCTTACTATATAAATGTACATGATGTCTTGCAAAATAACCTAAATAAACTTAAGACACTATCTTTAGAAGATATAGTATTGTTAAGAACCAGATTGCTAGAACTTGAAACAGCAATAACGAAATTGAAAAAAAATATCACACCTGATGGAGAAGTTGCAACAAAAGACGATGCGCTAGCAAAGTTAGATAATATCCATGTTGGATGTGATCATATTATAATGTTATCTTATGACATTATAGATGTTTTAAATCTGATAGACTAAGAGATTAATGTTAATTGTAAATTAAGTAAATACATGCTGAATGCTTTTGCATTCAACATGACCAAGTAATAATTTTTCTTGGTTGTCAAGATTGACTAGTTTATTATTAAAAATAAGGAGAATATTTTGAAACAAAAAGTTTTTGTTATATTTGTGTTGATAAGTTTATTACTAATAGCTTGTGATCCAAGAGAGAAGACTTTTGATTATGCAGAGGCAAAACGAATACAGGAAGAAAAGGTAGAACGAATACGAAAGGCAGAGGCACAACGAATACGAGAAAAAGAGGAAGAAATAAAACAAGAAGAAGAGGCCAAACGACGAAAACTAGCACAAGAAAACGCGGACCAACTAGAACGAGAAAGAGTGTATAGAAAAGGACAAGCAGACAAAGAAGAAGAGAAAGCAAGAAGGGAAGCAGAAGAGATCAGAAAACAAAATTTAAAAAAAGAAGAAGAGGAACGACTAAAACAAAAAGAAATTTTAGTTATTAAAAAGAGCATTACTTCTGAAATATCAACAATATTAGAAATGCATAATAAGGGTTTTAATGAATCTGAGAAATTTCTTTCTATTAGTGATATCAGTTTTGCTTTTAGCAAACTTTCATATAAAACAGTTGATGGAAAGGCATTTTTATATGATGGTACAACGCCTAATTCTGATGCTGATATAAGCAAAGAAGCAAGAAGAGAAGTTTATCTGTGTTTTGGGTATAATGTTAATTCGCTTGGAGGTGCTGCAGCTATTTTTGGGCAAGTATATTGGCTTCCTACAGTGACAGGATCATTATCAGGGATCCTTCAAAAGGCAAGAGAGTGCGCTAAAGCTTATTATGTAGATGTGTATGATTTTTTAGCAAAGAACCAAAATAAACTTAATACACTATCTTTAGAAGATTTGAAGTTGTTGAAAGTCAGATTGAACGCACTTGCCGTTGAAGAATTGAAATTACGAGATTATTTCAAGGATGATAAATTAACTCCGTTAACAAAGTTAGCTAACGCTCGTGTGATGTTTAAGAATGTTATAGAGCAGGCTGTTTTAGTTAAAGAGATCTTGAATGATATTCAGTAAAGCATTAATTATAAATTGATTAAATAATTAAAAATAATTATTACTATATTGTATAGAGTCAAAACTTGACATGTGCATATTGCAATTATTATGATAAGTAATAGTTAAAAGTGTAAAATGAATTATTGATTTTAAAATCAATTGTTAAAAAATGATAATTAAATTTTTATAATAGGGAGAATATTTTGAAACAAAAAGATTTTATTTTATTTATAACGTGTGTATTTATTTTAATAGTTTTATTGTTGGTATCGTGTGGACCAAAAAAGTATGCCCCTGTTTCTAGTGCTGTGAGGCGAAACAGAGTGGATTTGAAAAAGCCTCGAGTTGGTGCTACGGTACAACCTGTTACTGGAACTGTAACTGGAGGGCCTAAAGGTGGAGGTGGAGCTGTAGATAATGAGCAAATCTTGAAACAAAAAGAAATTGAAAATATTAAAATTCCTGATAAGGTATCAGAAATTTTAAAAACGCATAATAATGAAAATTGGGATGAGGATGCGGAAGGATATAATCTTAAAGGTGCCAATCAATTATTTACTAGAGTTAAATATGACGTAGTTGATGAAAGAAAGGAATTCTTATATGATGGTACAATTGAAGGCTCTGCTGATAAAAGCAAAGCAGCAAGAAGAGAATTTTATCTGGCTTGTGAGTATAATGCTGGTTTTATTAAAGCTTTTGCAAGTGTTGTCAATAGATTAGTTGCTACGAACGAACTAGCTAATGAAAATAAAGAAAAATTAAAAACTTTTTTGGAAGATATAAGGTTTTATGCTCGATCTTACTATAATGCATATAGTCTCTTAAAAGAAAAACAAAATAGACTTGATGTATTAACTTTACAAAATTTGCAATCGTTGAAAACTACATTTTTAACACTTGAAAAAGAACAACAGGAAGTATATGATGTAATACAAGTAATTATAAATGATTATAATAACGAGACACCAATTAATTCATCAGAACAAACTCATCATCTAAAAAATAGTGATACCCTTCCTTCCGAAATAATAAAATATTGGGAAGACACAAAGGCCGGCGAATTTAGAAAGAAACGTAGTTCTCTTATAGATACAGCTTCTGAAATTAAAAATTTGTTGAAGGATATCTAGTAAAGATTAATTATAAATCAAGTAAATAAATATTAAATAATACCTTAATTTAAACACCAAGGAAAAATTTTCCTTGGTTATTTATCAAAGTGTCTATATTTAATTATTAATAGATAATTATTATAATATTATATAGAATTTAAACTTGACATGAGTATATTACAACTATTATGATAAAGAATAGTTAAAAGTATAAAATAAGTTACTAATTTTTAAATTAGTTGTTAAAAATTAGTAATTAAATTTTATATAATAGGGAGAATATTGTGAAACAAAAAGATTTTGTTATATTTATAATATTTATTTTAATAAGTTGCTTATTGGTATCGTGTGGACCAAAAAAGTATTTAGTTGCTAAGCTTTTTGGCCTTGCTAGGCCTGTTTGCTCCTCCTAATCCTGTTGACTTTTCTAAGCCTGTTGACTTTTCTAAGCCTGTTGCTCCTCCTGAGACTTTTGAGCTTGAAGCTAATGATGATGCATATTATGTTGATACAGATGATGAAGATACAGATGATAAAGGTATAAATGATGAAGATGCAGATGATGAAGATACCCCAGAACAAAAAATACAAAAAAAAGAAGAAATTAAAGATATTAAAAGTAAAATTCCTAGAGAAGTATTAAAAATATTAAACACACATGATCGTGGAACTTGGGATGAGGAGGATCAAAAATTGTCTTTTAGGGTACCTTCAGTAGAAATGGTAGACAGAGTAAACGGTGTAAACGGTAAGCAAGAAATAAAATATTTGCTAAGTACTCCCCGTGGTTTATTTTACAGACTTAGATATAACGATGGTTCAGGTAGTGCTCCATATACAGACAAAGCACGAAGAAAAGAATTTTATCTAGCCCTTGAATATAATGATTATTATTTGGCAGCTTTTATATATATTTATGATAGACTTTCTTCTAATCCAGCATTTAGTAAGGAAACATTTTTATTTAGAAACAATATGGTTAAAAGATTAAGAAGGTATGCTGTAGCTTATTATATAGATGTATATCAAACTTTAAAAGCTAAAGAACAAAAACTTGATACACTATCGCTTAAAAATTTGCGATTATTAAAAACCAAATTGGCTGAACTTGAATCATCGAAAAAAGAATTAATAGATGAGGTAATACTAAAACTTGCAACGGATAGCAATAATTTGAGAACTATAGTATTTGAATCTGAAAATACCACAGTAAGAAATCTCAGTTTTGACAATTTATGGTTATATTTTAAAGAAAAGTACGAAAGCTTTACTGCTAAATATCGTGTTGTTATGGCTCATGCTAAAAAAATTAAAGTTATCTTAAATAAGATTCAGTAAAGCATTAATTATAAATTGATTAGATAATTAATTATTAAATTGCTAAACCAAGGAAAATTTTTCCTTGGTTTATTATTGAAACGTTATAAATAATTATTACAATATTATATCAAGTTTAAACTTGACATTAGAATATTTTAAATATTATTCTTAATTAAGAATTAAAATTTTTAATTAAATTATTAATTTTTAAATAAATTGTTAAAGGTTGATAATTGAATTTTTTATGTTTTATAACAGGGAGAATATTGTGAAAAGAAAAGATTTTATTCTATTTATAATATTTATATTTATTTTAATAAGTTTATTACTGATATCGTGTGGTCCAAAAAAGGAAGAATTACTTACTGATGGATCTCAGGACGGAGTTACGCTACAAGATGTTGAGGAAACTTTGGAACAAAAGATACAAAAGGAAAAAGAAATTGAAGAGATTAAAAGTAAAATTCCTAAGGGGGTGGGGGTAGCACAAATATTAAAATTACATAATGATCATACATGTGATCTTGTCGATTGGGAGCGTAGGAAGATTGTGCCAGGCTTACTTGGTATTATTATAAAAGTGTCATTAAATTTTTATTTTAATACATATGATTTAGGCGAATTCTATAATTTATTTTACAAGCTTGAATATGAGAAAGATTTAGAATCAAGGCGTAAATTTTACCTAGCTTTTGAATATAATGATGATCTTTTGAAACCTTTTGCATATGTTTATGGTAGATTATCTTATGATATTACTAATAGATCATCTTATGATGAACAAACTAAGGCTGAAATACTTAAACTAAAAAACAATATAGTTGGCAGATTAAGAAATTATGCTAAAGCTTATTATATCGATGTACATAAAGCTTTAGAAGTTAAAAAAGATAAACTTGATGTACTATCATTGAAAGATATACTATTCTTAAAAAGAAAATTAAATGAAATTGAATTGGCACAAGAAAAATTAAGAACTGATATAATACAACAATTTGTAGATGATTTTAAACAATATGAGCCATATGGTATAGATTCTAAACACGATGTATGGCTATATCTTAAAGATAAGTTTAATGACGACTTTAATGCTAAATGTGATGCTGTTATAGCTTTATCTGCTGACATTAAAAAGATATTTGAGAAGATTCCAGTAAAGCATTAATTATAAATTGATTAAATAATTAATTATTAAAATAAACCAAGAGAAATTTTTACTTGGTTTATTTATTGAAGTCCTATAAATAATTATTACAATATTGTATCAAGTTTAAACTTGACATATGAATATTTTAAATATTACTATTAAGTAATATCTGAAATTTAAAAATTAATTATCAATTTTTAAATTGAGTGTTAAAGATTAATAATTAATTTTTATATTATGGGGGAGAATATTTTGAAGAGAAAGGATTTTATTCTATTTATAATATTTATATTTATTTTAATAAGTGTATTATTGGTATCGTGTGGGCCAAAGAAAAAATATGCCCCTGTTGCTAGTGTTATGACACGAAGAAAAGTGGATGTGCCTTTAAAAAAATCACCATTTGGTATTGTACCTAAAGATTTAACTGATTCTGGAGTTTCTGTTAAGTCTCCTGATGCTAATCCTGTTGGTTTTCCTGGTTCTGATCCTGTCAAGTCTCCTGGTTCTGATCCTGTTAAGTCTCCTGATGCTAATCCTGTTAAGTCTCCTGATGCTAATCCTGTTAAGTCTCCTGATGCTAATCCTGTTGCCGTTCCTACTAATGATGAGGAAACTCCAGAACAAAGGATGCAGAAAGAAAAACAAAAAAAGATTGGAGAGATTAAAAGTGGAATTCTTAGCGTAGCAAAATATCTGTCAAGATATGATAGTTTTTTTAATGATAGTGAGGCTTGGACTAGGAGGGAGATTATCCCAGCCTTTTCTGGTTTTAAAGCAAGAGATCCGTTGTATAATAGTTTACATGATTTAAGCATACCCCGTGGTTTATTTTTTAAACTTACATACGAAAATCCAACGGGTTCAAAAAAATATCTTGACACATATGAAGGTTCTAGATTAATGAACAAATTTTACCTAGCTCTTGAATATAATGATAGTCTTTTGATACCTTTTATGTATGTTTATGGTAAATTGTCTTATGCTCAAGGAAACAATAGTGAAATACTTAAACTAAAAAACAGTATAGTTGAAAGATTAATAAAGTATGCTGAAGCTTATTATATAGATGTATATAAAACTTTAAAAACTCAAGCAAATAGATTTGATGAGCTATCTTTGAAAAATGTACGATTCTTAAAAGGCAAATTGGATGAAATTGAATTGGCAAAACAAAAATTAAGAACTGATATAATACAACAATTTGTAGATGATGTTAAGAAGTATGAGCCATATAGTATAGATTCAAAACACGATGTATGGCCACATCTTAGAGATACGTTTAGTGATAAGGACTTTAAGACTAAATGTGATGCTGTTATAGCTTTAGCTGCTGATATTAAAAATATCTTGGATAATATCTAATAAAGATTAATTGTAAATTAATGAAGTAATTAAATACAATAAATATTAAATTCATAAACCAAGGAAAATTCTTCCTTGGTTATTTATTGAATTACTATATATGATGTATAATTAAACTTGACATATCAATGTGGTTAATATTATTATCAAATCATATTAAAATTATTAGTTTTTGACAATCAACTGAAAAATTAATTATTAATTTTTAAATTTTATAATAGGGAGAATATTTTGAAACGAAAAAATTTTATTCTATTTATAACGTTTATATTTGTTTTAATAAGTTTATTACTGATATCGTGTGGACCAACGAAGTATGCCCCTGTTGCTAGTTTTATAAAGGGGAAAAAAGGAGGTGGGACTTCTCAACAATTGCCATTTGGTGTTGTTCTTGAAGCTTTAACTGGTCCTTTGAAACCTATTGTTCCTCTAGTTGACTCTCTAGTTGATAAGGAAACTTTAGAACAAAGAATGTACGAGAAAAGAGAGATTGAAGAGATTAAAAGTAAAATTCCTATCGGATTAGAAAGAATATTAAAAACGCATGATCATGTTGGAACTGAGATAAATGATAAATTGATTATTCTACAGTTTCATGGTGATTTTTTAGTAAAAACGTTTAGTTATTTTGTTGGTGAAGAAAAGTGGCTTGTTCGGGCTGAGTATCCCGTAGGGGCTCTCTCTACTTTATTTTGGGGCCTTACATATGATGATTCTTTGGAATATTTAGAAGGAGATAACTTTGAATTACTGAAAGAATTTTATCTAGCTCTTGAATATAATGATGATCTTTTTAGTCCTTTTGTATATGTTTATGGTAAATTATCTTATTTTCAACGAAACACGGATGAAGTACTGAAACTAAAAAACAATATAGTTAAAAGATTGAGAAATTATGCTAAAGCTTATTACATAGATGTATATCAATCTTTGTTAGTTAAAAAAGATAAACTTGATAAACTATTGCTAAAAGATGTACTATTCTTAAAAAGCAAGTTGAATGAAATTGAATTGGCAAAACAAGAATTAAGAACTAATATAATACAACAATTTGTAGATGATTGTAGGCAGTGTGTGCTATATAGTCTAGATTCGAAACACGATGTATGGCCATATCTTAGAGATACGTTTAATGAAGACTTCGATACTAAATGTGATGCTGTTATAGATTTAGCTGCTGATATTAAAAATATCTTGGATAATATCTAATAAAGGCTAATTATATTTAATTAAATAATTAAATATAATTACTATAAATAAATGCATAAACGAAGGGAAATTCTTTCTTGGTTATTTGTTGAAGTGCTATAGGTAATTATTATAATATTGTATAGGGTTGAAACTTGACATATGCATATTTTTAATATTATTATCAAATAATATATGAAATTATCAATTTTTGAGTTGATTGTTTAAAGATTAATGATGAAATTTTAAATTTTATAATAGGGAGAATATTTTGAAACGCAAAAATTTTATTCTATTTATAATGTTTATATTTGTTTTAATAAGTGTATTACTGGTATCATGTGGGCCCAAAAAAAAGTATGCCCCTGTTGCTAGTGTTATGACACAAGGAACATTGGATGTGCCTTTTAAAAAACCATCATTTGGTGTTGCACCTAAAGGTTTAACTGATTCTGGAGTTTCTGTTGCTCCTGGTCCTACTGCTCCTGCTGTTCTTGTTGCTCCTGGTCCTACTGCTCCTGCTGCTTCTGATGATGTTGCTGCTACTGCTGATGTTGATCCTGATAATGAAACTCCAGAAGAAAGTATGCAAAAAGAAAAAGAAATTGGAGAGATTAAAGGTAAAATTCCTGTAGAAGTAAAAGAAATATTAAAAAAACATTCTCTTGCTGGAACTGATGTGAGTAAGAAATTGATTATTCCAGAGTTTGGTGGTCATTTTGTAAAAAAATTTCGTTATTCTTTTTTTGTTGATGATAAAGAAGAGCATGTCTATTTTGAGCGTAACTTAGGAGTTCTCTCTACTTTATTTTGGGATCTCTTGATAGATGATGGTGTTAAAGGTGAATATTTAAAAGAAGACAACTTCGAATTACAGAAAGAATTTTATCTAGCTCTTGAATATAATGATGATCTTTTGAAACCTTTTGCATATGTTTATGGTAGATTATCTTATGATGTTGCTAATAGATCATCTTATGATCAGCATACCAAGAATGAAATAGTTTCACAAAAAAACGATATAGTTGATAAATTAAGAAATTATGCTAAAGCTTATTACATAGATGTATATCAATCTTTATTAGCTAAAAAAGATAAACTTGATAAATTATTGCTAAAAGATGTAAGGTTCTTAAAAAGTAAATTGAATGAAATTGAATTGGCAAAACAAAAATTAAGAACTGATATAATACAACAATTTGTAAATGGTGTTAAGAATTATGAGCCATATAGTTTAGATTCAAAACACGATGTATGGCCACATCTTAGAGATACGTTTAATGACGACTTTAAGACTAAATTGTATTATGTTATAGATTTAGCTGCTGATATTAAAAATATCTTGGATAGGATCTAATAAAGATTAATTGTAAATTAATGAAGTAATTAAATACAATAAATATTAAATGCATAAACCAAGGGAAATTCTTTCTTGGTTATTTGTTGAAGTGCTATAGGTAATTATTATAATATTGTATAGAATTAAACTTGACATATGCATATTTTTAATATTATTATCAAATAATATATGAAATTATCAATTTTTGAGTTGATTGTTTAAAAATTAATTATTAATTTTTAATTTTATAATAGGGAGAATATTGTGAAATGCAAAAATTTTATTTTATTTATAATGTTTATATTTATTTTAGTAGGTGTATTACTGGTATCGTGTGGGCCCAAAAAAAAGTATGCCCCTGTTGCTAGTGTTATGAGACAAAGAAAAGTGGGTATGCCTTTTAAAAAACCACCATTTGGTTTTGAACCTAAAGGTTTAACTGATTCTGCTGCTATTTATGCTCCTGCTGCTGCTCCTGCTGTTCCTGTTGCTCCTGGTCCTACTGCTCCTGCTGCTGTTGAGGATCCTTATGCTCCTCAGGATCCTGCTGATGTTGAGGCTACTGCTGCTGTTAATGCGTTTTTTTCTTATTTTAAGGGTCCTAATGATAATGAAACTCCAGAAGAAAGTATGCAAAAAGAAAAAGAAATTGGAGAGATTAAAGGTAAAATTTCTGTAGAAGTAAAAGAAATATTAAAAAAACATTTTCTTGCTAGAACTGATGTGGGAGAGAATGTGATTATTCCAGAGTTTGATGGTCATTTTGTAATAAAACCGATTACTGTTTTTGTTGGTAAAGAAATACAGGTTGTCGATCGTAAGTATAACTTAGGCGTTCTCTCTACTTTATTTTGGGATTTCTCGATAAATTGGGGTGTTGAAAGTAAATATTTAGCAATAGGCAACTTCGAATTACAAAAAGAATTTTATCTAGCTCTTGAATATAATGATGATCTTTTGAAACCTTTTGCATATGTTTATGGCAAATTATCTCATGATATTGCTAATGGATCATCTTATGATGAGCATACCAAGGATGAAATAATTGAAAAAAAAATCTATATAGTTGAAAACTTAAGAGATTATGCTAAAGCTTATTACATAGATTTATATCAATCTTTATTAGATACAGAAGATAAACTTAATGATAAATTATCGCTAGAAGGTGTAAGGTTCTTAAAAAGCAACTTGGATGAAATTGAATTGGCAAAACAAGAGTTAAGAACTGATATAATACAACGATTTGTAAATGATGTTAAGAAGTATGAGCCATATAGTATAGATTCGAAACACGATGTATGGCCACATCTTAGAGATACGTTTAATGACGACTTTCAGACTAAATGTGATGCTGTTATAAATCCTGCTTTAGAGATGAAGGATCTTTTGGATAGTATCCAGTAAAAAGATTCATTGTAAATTAATGAAGTAATTAAATACAATAAATATTAAATTCATAAACCAAGGGAAATTCTTCCTTGGTTATTTGTTGAAGTGCTATAGGTAATTATTATAATATTGTGTAAAATTAAACTTGACATCCTTATGCAACAGCCATATGATGTCATTTAATGTTTAAATATAAACAACCAGTTTATTTTGAAAAATAAGGAGAATATTTTGAAAAGAAAAAATTTTATTCTATTTATAATGTTTATATTTGTTTTAATAGGTGTATTACTGGTATCGTGTGGGCCCCAAAAAAGATATGTTCCTGTTGCTGCTAGTGCTATGACACAAGGAACATTGGATATGTCTTTTGAAAAACCACTATTTGATGCTGCACCTAAAGGTTTAACTGATTCTGAAATTTTTGATGACTTTCTTGCTGCTCTTGGTGCTGCTCATGTTAAGTCTGATGATGATAGTCTTGCTGCTTCTGCTGATCCTGCTGATGGTGAGACGTTTCTTTCTTATTTGAATGATCATGATAATGAAACTCCAGAACAAAGGATGAAAAAAGAAAAAGCAATTGAAAAGATTAAAGGTAAAATTCCTGTAGAAGTAAAAGAAATATTAAAAAAACATTCTCTTGCTGGAACTGAGATAAATAATAAATTGATTATTCCAGAGTTTAATGGTCATTTTTTAATAAAACCGATTAATGTTCTTGTTGGTGAAGAAAAGCAGATTAAAAGTTTTAAGTATAACTTAGGCGTTCTCTCTACTTTATTTTTGGATCTCTTTACAGATGATGGTGTTAAAGGTGAATATTTAAAAGAAGACAACTTCGAATTACAGAAAGAATTTTATCTAGCTCTTGAATATAATGATGATCTTTTGAAACCTTTTGCATATGTTTATGGTAGATTATCTTATGATGTTGCTAATAGATCATCTTATGATCAGCATACCAAGAATGAAATAGTTTCACAAAAAAACGATATAGTTGATAAATTAAGAAATTATGCTAAAGCTTATTACATAGATGTATATCAATCTTTATTAGCTAAAAAAGATAAACTTGATAAATTATTGCTAAAAGATGTAAGGTTCTTAAAACGTGAATTGAATGAACTTGAATTGGCAAAACAAGAATTAAGAACTGATATAATACAACGATTTGTAAAAGGTGTTAAGAAGTATGAGCCATATAGTCTAGATTCAAAACACGATGTATGGCCACATCTTAGAGATACGTTTAATGAAGACTTTGATATTAAATTTTATTATGTTATAGATTTAGCTGAGAGAATTAAAAATATCTTGGATAAGATCCAGTAAAGGTTAATTGTAAATTAATGAAGTAATTAAATACAATAAATATAAATGTATAAACCAAGGGAAATTCTTCCTTGGTTATTTGTTGAAGTGCTATAGATAATTATTATAATATTGTGTAAAGTTAAACTTGACATCCTTATGCAACAGCCATATGATGTCATTTAGTGTTTAAATATAGACAACCAGTTTATTTTGAAAAATAAGGAGAATATTTTGAAACGAAAAAATTTTATTCTATTTATAGCGTTTATATTTGTTTTAATAAGTGTATTACTGGTATCGTGTGGGCCCAAAAAAAAGTATGCCCCTGTTGCTAGTGTTATGACACAAAGAAAAGTGGATGTGCCTTTTAAAAAACCGTCATTTGGTGTTGCACCTAAAGGTTTAACTGATTCTGGAGTTTCTGTTGACTCTCCTGGTGCTCCTGGTGCTGTTGCTGCGTTTCTTGCTTATTTTAATGATCATTATAATGAAACTCCAGAACAAAGGATGCAAAAAGAAAAAGAAATTGAAGAGATTAAAGGTAAAATTCCTGTAGGATTAAAAGAAATATTAAAAAAACATTCTCTTGCTGGAACTGATGTGAGTAAGAAATTGATTATTCCAGAGTTTGATGGTCATTTTTTATCAAAAAAGTTTGGTCATTTTTTTGGTCAAAAAGAGCTTGATCAGGGTTGGTATAATTTAGGCGTTCTCTCTACTTTATTTTTTAATCTCTTGACGTATAATGGTGCTTTGGAATATTTAAAAGAAGACAACTTCAAATTACAGAAAGAATTTTATCTAGCCCTTGAATATAATGATGATCTTTTTAAACCTTTTGCATATGTTTATGGTAGATTATCTTATGAAGTTGATCTTGGATCATTTTATGATGCGAAAACCATGGGTGAAATATTTTTACGAAAAAACGATATAGTTGACAGATTAAGAGATTATGCTAAAGCTTATTACATAGATGTATATCAATCTTTATTAGCTAAAAAAGATAAACTTAATGATCAATTATCGCTAAAAGGTGTAAGGTTCTTAAAAAGCAAATTGGATGAAATTGAATCGGCAAAACAAGAATTAAGAACTAATGTAATACAACGATTTATAAATGGTGTTAAGAAGTATGAGCCATATAGTTTAGATTCGAAACACGATGTATGGCCACATCTTAGAGATACGTTTAATGAAGACTTTAAGACTAAATGTGATGCTGTTATAAGGATTTCTGAAAAAATTAAGGAGGTCTTGAGTAATATCCAGTAAAGACTAATTGTAAATTAATTAAATAATTAAATACAATAAATATAAATGCATAAACCAAGGGAAATTTTTCCTTGGTTATTTGTTGAAGTGCTATAGATAATTATTATAATATTGTGTAAAGTTAAACTTGACATCCTTATGCAACAGCCATATAATGTCATTTAATGATGATTTTAATTAGTGTTTAAATATAAACAACCAGTTTATTTTGAAAAATAAGGAGAATATTTTGAAAAATAGTCTTTTTATTATATTAGTTCTAATAAATTTAATTGCATGTGATTCAAATTTGACCTATGAAAATATAAACCAAAAAGCACGTCAAGTAAAGGAAGAACTTAAGCGAAGAGAGGCAAAAGAAAAAATGGAATCACAAGAAGTATTAAAAAGGGCACTAACATTAATTCCAGAAGATGAAAAAACAGTACAAGATAGAGTGAGACGACAAAAAGAACTAAGAACAAAAGTAGTAAAAGGAGCCTAGATAATATTTACAACACCAAAGAAAACATCAAGAATATTAAGGCAAGTGTCAGGAAAAGAACTAAGGGAATAATTAGATAATTATTTTGCTATCATGAAATTGATAAAAGGTTAATGATAGAGTTTTTTATAATAAGGAGAATATTTTGAGGCATAAATTATCTATCATATCTACATTAATTTCTGTTATTACTTTGACTTGTAAGATAAATCTGAAAAATATTGAAGAGTTGGAACAGGCAATTAAAACAATAGAAGATGCTAAACAAATAGTATTAAAAGCACAAGAGGTAAAAGCAAATGCGGAATTAGATATTCGAATAAAAACGATAGAAGCAGAAGCAGAATTAGAGGCACAAAAAATTGCCAAAGAAGAAGAAGCAGCGGAAGAAAATATAAAGCAGGCACTTGTAAATTCAGGGCAAATAAAATTAAATGATATAAATCAAGAAATAGAACAGATACGACTCACAATAAAACAACAGCAAGACGATACAATACAAAAACAGAACCTTATTATAAAACAAAATATCATTAATCAGTTGAGGCTTAAAATTTTAGATAAACAGGCATTATTAAATATATACAGAGATATCAATTGGCCTGAACCTGATGATCACTTTAAAATGACAGATAAGATTACAAACGATCGACCATTTAATTATCTCAGTTATAACAAAGAAGATGTCTTAGATAAGAATATAAATCTTGCAGATGATTACAATGCTAATAAAAGAAGAAAAATTTACTTAATTTTTAAGTACAATAGGCAAGACATTCAAGAATATGGTGATGTTTTGCATTTATTAATAAATATTAATTATAAGAGTATTGCACAAAATATCATTAGTGCAATAATTGATCATTCTAAATATTACTATGAAATCGCAATATTGACACTGTATGATAAACAGGACAATCTTCATTTGTTAAATATCGAACAATTGAGTACATTGCAAAAAATATTTGGCGATCTTGAAAAACAAAATCAAGATTTTGAAGATTATTTGAATAAAATCCGTTTTGATTACTATAAAAATGCATTGCAAAATTTCAGAATAAGTGTATTTGCACATACTTTGCAATTGTTGCATATCAATGTTATGGTGAAAGATTTTGTTCAAACATTCAAAACAATTTTGGATGAAATATGATAAATCTTTGCTTAAATTTTTTGAAATCTTGATATTAAACATTAACAAATGTATAATGCCATTTAATAAGTATTGGTCAAATAATAATAATCGATAGATAACTTGTTTCTAAAAATAAGGAGAATATTTTGAATCATAAATTACCTATCATTTTCATATTAATTTCTGTTGTTACTTTGACTTGTAAGGCAAATCTTGAGAGAGTTGCAAAATTAGAACAAGCATTAAGAGAGATAGAATTACAAACAATAGAACAAACTAGAAAAAGTACAGTAGAAGTGAGTGAGATATCAGGACAAAAAAAAATCATAGCAGTAACGACAAACATAATACTAGATAAAATAGATTCATTAACAATAAATACAATGAGAAAAGTAGAGGAACTAGCTAAAAAAGAACAAGATTTAAAAACTCAAAAAGAAGATGTAAGAGAAGAGAAAAAAAGAATAGAAGAACAAGCAAAACAAAATTTGCGACAAAGACAACAACAAGTTGAGTTTGAGGAAGCAAAAATTGAACTAAAACAGAAAATTCAAGATATTCAAAAATCATTAATCTTATACAAAAATAATTATTACAATGAACCTATTGATCAATTTGGAATGCATGATATCGATAATCATCGTTATGCATTTGATTTTGCTGAAACACTATATGCAAAATACTCTGATCAGAAAAGTCAAGAAAATAGGCATAAAATTTATCTGCTATTTGAGTATAATGACACTTATATTAGATCTCTTGGTGAATTTCTTAACAAAATGGCTCAAAATATTGTATTAAAGTCTGAGTTTCCATCTAAAATGAGTTTACAATTTATGTCACAGAATGAAGAAGTGAAAGCTTTATTACAAGAGATATTATCTAGGATTGATCAATATTTTGAATTATACTTTCACACTGCATTTGATATATCAGAAAATGAACAAGAAGAAATTGATTTCTTAACACTTGATGATATCAAAAGGCTAAACAATATATTTGATGAACGTAAAAAAATAAACGATTATTGCAAAATATTTGTAAAGGAGATTTATAAGGATTTTCAAGATGATAAAGACGAAATCAGAACTGGTGAAATTACGAAATTAATGGAATATATTAAAAAAATTATGTATGATCAAAAATTTTTAGATATATTTAAAAACCTAGAAATGTTCGTTGCTCAATTTGAAAATTATGAATTAAAATAAAATGTAAAAATCTTATAATCTTGATATTAAATTTCAATAGATGTATAATGCCTAGAAACAAGTACTCTTGGGTCATAATAACTGATGGTTAGCTTGTTTGTAAAAATAAGGAGAATATTTTGAGTTATAACTTGTCTGGTGCATTTATTTTAATCAATTTAATTGCAATAACTACTTTAACATGCAAGCAAAATATTGAATCATTTAAAAAATTGAAAGAAGAGCTAAGAGAAGCAGAAAATATAAAAAATAACCCGGAAATTTATACTAAAAATGCACATACAGATGAAATTCGACAAAAAAAAATTATAGTAGCTAAATTGAGAGACAAAATTATAAGATCTAAATATACATTGCAAGCATATAGTAAAAATGATGATTGGATAGAAGATCATGTTTTATATGGCGTTGATAATCAACAAGTATTTAAGATAGCCAAAGATTACTATAATGGTGAGGTTTATGCAAGTCGTAACAACAGAAGTTCCAGAAAATTAATTTATTTAGCATTGGAGTATCGACGATTTGCTATTATTAACTTTGAGATAATCCTGAATAAATTGGCAGAAAAAGCAAATGCCAATATTACTTATAAACAAAATGAATATGATGTTAATACAGAATATAATATATTAATAGAAGATATTTTAACTTCATTTAAAAAATATGCCCACAATTATTTTGAAATTGCATTAATACCATTATCTCAAAAACAAAATAATCTTTACTATTTGAGTTTAAAAGATTTGCAACAGCTTAAAGATAAATTTGATGAACTTCAAAAAATAAGAGATGCTGGTAAAATATATTTAATGACAATTTATAATGACTTTCAAAATAATAAAGATAATATTAAAGATGGTGATGCTACCTATTTAAAAAATTATATAAATAATATGAAGTATAAATATAAATTTCAAAAATTAGCAAATAAAGCAGAAGAACTGGCATATCAAATTAGCCAAATTTTAAATGTAAAAAAAGTGCAAATATAATGATAAAATAATAATATTGCTGATGTTTGATTTGCAACAATAAGTGATTGTAAGTTGCTTGTAAGTATTAAAATAAGGGGGAATATTTTGAAAAAAATTTTGTTTATTAAAATTATATCATTTATAATTTTAACTGTTCTAATTGCTTGTAATTCAAGTCTTAAATCAAATTATGAAACACCAAGTCCTGCTATGCAAGGAGATATTTTTATAATAAGACCTACTCTATCAAATACTATAGCTATAAAAAAGATTTTAATAAACAAGATTAAAAGTAAAATTCAAACTTCTCTTGATTTAATGGGACAACATGCACAAGATATTATAAGAGAACCTGCCAAACAACTTGGAATACAATGTACCATTTTTGATGAAGTTTATTATGACAATTTAATACATAAGACAGGCAAAACGTATTCTATAGATAAAAATAAAATCAAACTATTTTATGCATCTCTAAATTACAACATAATGAGATTAAAATGGTTAGGAGATATTCTTCTTAAAATACAAAAGAATAATACTAAGCAAGGTAATAAACTTTACAATGCAATTATAGAAACGGGAAGGGAATATTCTCAAAAGCCATTTGAAGAAATTATTCATGAAGTAAACAAAGAACAAAATAAACTTATTCTTTTAAAAGCTGACAAACTAAAGGAAGTTATGGATAATTTAAATATAATTGAAAATTTAAGAATGATGTGGATAAAATTTATAGATATCATTATTGAAGACTATAGAAATAACACGGACATACAAAATGATAATAGTAAATTGATATTGTACATAGATACTAGATATCAAATGCTAAAAAATCAGATCAATAGTATTAAAGATATAGCTCATAGAATAAGGAAAATTTTAAAGACAATAAAATATTATTATTACATGAAAACACAGATTATTAATTTAAAATAACAGTACCATTATTTAACTAATTCCAATATTTTATATATTAAAAATATTGGAATAAAATTATATACTATCTAGTTCTTATAAATTCACTTAAAAAACTTCTTATATACCCTCAATGAGCATTATGACTAAATATTTTTATTATCAATATAAAAAACTTATTTACAAACTTGACATTTAAACAAAATAGTATATAATACTATATAAGAATGATTATTATTTAATAATAAAAAAGGAGAATATATATGAGAAATAACATTTTAAAGAACATAATTACTATATCTGCTTTAACAGCATTTATGCTTACCAGTTGTAATACTGATGGGACTTTGGCTATACCAACTGGTAGTCAAAAAGGTGGTGCAGATACTAAAACAAGTGGTGATGGTCCATCAAATATCCCAAGAGCTGATGGTGATGTTAATGGTGATGTTAATGGTGATGTTAATGGTGGTGTTAATGGTGGTGTTGATGATGGGGCTAAACAATTAGCAGATTTGATAGTTGTACTTACAACAAAAGTTGAAAAGGAAGTAAAGGTAAATAAAGATGGTAAAGAGCCTGATAATACTCAATATGGATTAAAAGACAGCGTATTTAAATTAATAAAGGATGATAAGCAGAAAACTTATGATGAAGATACAAATAAAGATACAAGACATAAATTTTATGGATCTTTGAGCTGGAAAAAAGAAGCAATTAAAGGCCTTGGAGAAGTACTTGCAAAGCTAGCAGGAGAGGCAGCTTATAAAGATACTTGGCCTAAAAATCTTGTAGAGGTGGGAGAAAAAGTACAAGGAGTAATTCAGGTTACATTTAAACAAATAGAAGACAAAAAAGAAAAGCTTAATACTTTAAGCCTTGAAAAAATAAATGAACTTAATGATCAAGTAAAAAAACTTGAAGAAGCAAGAAATACCTGGATAACATTTGTAGATGATTTAATTAAAGATTATAAGGCTGATAAAGATAGCATCAAAACTACTGTAAAAAATTTGGTAGATAAATACCTAACTCCAAAATACACTGATCCTCTTTCTGG
>NZ_AYOU01000106.1 GCF_000500065.1 Borrelia hispanica CRI
TTATCTTGAAAAATGTATAACAAGAGCTAATCCAGATGACTCGAATGACCATGAAATTACAACTCAAATGACGAGAAACTATGACCTATTGATGCTGGATGCTAATAATGATATTAGTAAATTCAAGCTGGTTTTGTTAGGTATTGTAGAAACGTTAAAGGCAAAGAAGAAAGCAAAAAATGCTCTTAGAGAGTATACTAATCCAAGGAAAGATATTCTTGAACAAAGATTCAAAGATGCAGAAGCAGAGTATATGAGGTATTTGAAGGGCATTTGCAATACTTTATATTTTAATGAAATGTATAATAATTTGTTAAGAAAAACAGACAATTCATCCCAATTTAAATCTATTTTAGAATCTATTCACTTTTATGGTTTTAGTTATCATAATTTTGTAATTATTATGGGACAATTAGATAAAGATGAACAAAATGCTTTAATTTTTCTTGAATATGCCATAATAAATCCTAGTTTTGATGATCCAAATGACCATGAGATTATAATTAGTGCAAAACGAAATTATAGTTTCCTTACGCTATACGAGGATGATATTAGTAAACTCAAGCTAGTTTTGTCAGGCATTGTAAGAACATTAAAGGAAAAAAAATTAGCAGAGGATGCTCTTCAAAAGTATACTAGGATAGAGAAAGATGTTCTTGAACAAAGGTTCCAAGTTATAAAAACAAAGTATATGAAGCATTTAAAAAATATTTGTAATATTTCTTCTATTGATGAAATGAAAAGTAATTTATTAAACAATGCGGATCATTCATTACAATTTAGAAATATTGTAGAGTCTATAAATTATCATATCAGTATTGAAGAACGGTTAAATATTGATGAGAAAAATGCTTTGGCTTTTCTTGAAAGTGTTATAACAATATTTAATCAAAGTAATCTTGAGTTTGTGACCCATACAAAATATAACTTTTATATTTTTATATTACAGATAGGAAATATTGATAGACTTAAAGCAATTTTGTTAGGGATTGTAAAAATGTTAAATGCGACAATAGAAATAGAGAAAGTTTTGGAGAATTATTCTGGAGCAAATAAAGAGCAATTTATACAAAGATTACAAAAGGAAAATACAAATTATATAAAACTCTTAAAAAGAGTTTGTAATACTTACTCTTTTGTTAAAATGTACAGTGATTTGTTAAATAGAGCAGACGATGTGTTGCAATTTATAAGTATTGATATTGATTTGAAATATTATACAAAACTTATAATGAAATATAATCATGTTTCTGCTTTGCAGATTTTTACTGATAGGGCAAGAATGGCAGTTACTGAATTACTTTATAAATTTAGTCTATCTGATGAACATAAGGAAACAGCTATGTATTTGAGAAAGGCATTAGTAGATACTGCTAAAACATATACTAATGATACGTTTTATGATCTATTGTCTAAATTAAATGTTGATAGAGTTAAAGCAATTATGAACAATATGTTAGAGGGTCATCATTTAAGTTTGTTTTATAGGGCTAGTGGAATTATTAAGAATATCCAAGTGCCGGATGTAAAGCGTAGATTACAGGATAGGTTAGACATGGCAGAAAATAAGTACTTGGAATTATTGAAAAATTATAGCGATGTCAATTTTACTGTTGAGCAGATATATGCCAACCTTGTAGGTAATAAGAATGCAGGTTCTGATTTCCAAAGTATTAGTACTGAAGCAGAAGCAGAGATAGAAAGACTTGCTGAAGAAGGAGTGGCAAGATAAAGATTTTAATAAGAAAAAATAATGTTAATTTAAGGTTTAGAGAACGCAGCTAGATCAGTTGATAGTATAATAGTATATTTGCTGTTCATGGTGTGTCTAAACCATAATTATAGTTATGGCATGAAATAAGTATTTATCAGATTGAACATTATGAATTTAGTTTGTAAAAAGCTAGGTAGAGACGGTTAATTTACTTGGTTTTTGATTATAAGTGTGAAGATCTTACATTCTCTGCTACATTTTTGTATAAGTTTTTTGTGTAAAGAGGTGAGTATGAGTGGTGATGTTATTTTGACAATTTATAGTTGTTAGCGATATTGTCACAAGTGTTTTTGATAGGGTAAAAAGATTTTCTGAATTATATTATCTAACCTCATTTCACAATCTAAAAGATTCTAAGAGATAAAGAATCTAATCTTGATGAGTTAGAGCTTGACTATCTAAAGACACTAAAAGAACAATTTGATTTACTTGACGTAGAAAGGAAATTAGTAGCAATAAGAGATCAAATAAAAGCAGGTTATGATGCTGATATAGGTCAAATTAAAACAGTTTCTGTTAGTGTTGATACTTCAACAGAATTGAGCGGTAATACCTTGGATATATTGCTAAACTATTTACTGAAAACTCATGATTATAAGAACAAAAGTTAAGAATGCAGTGGCAAAATTTGAGGCAGTGAATGCCGTTATTATGGCTATTATTGTTATATTGAGTAAAAAAATATAAAATATTATTTAAATTTAAAGTAATTGTTATGAACGATAGAAGTAAAGATGTTTTTCTATTGTTCATAGTTTATAGTTAAAATGATAGAGATTTTGATTAAAAAGGATAGTAAAAATGTAACTGCATATGGTGCAGTAAATAAACTATTAGTAGAAGTAGAAGATATAATTAAAAAGACAGTAAAGAATGTACTTGAGAAAGCAAAGAAAAAAGTAAATGAAGCAAGAGCTTCAAAAGCAGTAGGGTAAAAGTAAGATTGAAATAGTAATATTTAAATATAGTTAAGATGATTAGGTATATCAATATTAGTAAAGAGAGCAATAAAGCTCGCTTTTTTATTTACAGTATTATATATGTTGTATAAATTATATTTATGGTGATGGTGGTGATGGGATGTAATAGTGAGGTGAAGGATCTAGAGAAAGTGTTTTTGAGTGAGATGGTAAATTTGAGATGGTAAATTTAGGTAAAGGATTTTTAGATGTATTTGTGAGTTTTGGCGATATGATTACAGGGACATTGGGGATCAAAGCGGAAACAAAGAAATCAGATATTGGAGCTTATTTTACTAAAGTTTCAGAGACAATGAAGGAAGTAAAAGTGAAATTGGGGAGGATTTTAGAAGAACATGGAAGTTATGAGAAAGTGAAAGGGAAGGTAGAGGAATTTATTGGGGAGATAAGTAAGATTGAGGAAGGAGCAAAAGAAGCATCAAAGGGTGCTACAACTGATACTATTATAGGAAATGCTGTTAAAGATCAGGAAGCTGCACCGGCAGATGCTGCGAGCGTCAATTCACTTGTTAAGGGTATTAAAACAATTGTTGAAGTAGTTTTGAAAAACGATGGGGGAAATGCAGAAGCTACTAAGACAGCAGGAGATGAACAAAAATCAATTGGTAAGTTGTTTAGTTCAAAAAAAAGGTGAGGATGGAACAGAGGCACAAGCAGCAGCGGTAAGTGCCTCAATAGGATCTGTAAGTGGAGCTGATATATTGCAAGCAATTGTTAAATCTGCTGATGTTTTTGGTGATGTTGGTATCGAGAATGCAAAGAATGCAGCAGAAATTGCGGCTGCTAAGAAGGCAGAACAAAAAGAACTTGGAGCTTCAGTTCGAAAAGATGCAGTAATAGCAGGAGGGATAGCGTTAAGAGGGATGGCAAAGAATGGTAAATTTGTTGTTAAGACAGGTGAAGATAAATCGGCTTTTGCTATTAATGGAGTAGTGGCAAGTGCAGTTAATAAAGTGTTGAGTACATTGACAGTAGCAATCAGGAATGCAGTGGATTTGGGATTGAAAGAGATTAATAAGGTATTGGGAGAGATTAAGCAAGGAGAAGGTTCTGAAAATAAAGTTAGTGAGTGAGTTATTATATATTGAATATAGTTAAAATTATTAGATAAGAATGCTGATAAAGAGAACAGTAATAAGGCTCTCTTTTTTTATTTTCTGTATTGATGTGTGTTGTATGAATGTTGTTCATATAAATCATTTTTTTTCTTTTAATCCTTAAAAGCAAAGCTAAAAATAATAATAAAAAACAAGGAGGCGAAGGAAAGGAATGAAAGAGAAGAAAGGAATAGGAAATATAGAAGAGTGTATAAGCGAGTATAGAGAGAAGGGAAGAGAGAAG
>NZ_AYOU01000107.1 GCF_000500065.1 Borrelia hispanica CRI
GCCATGTCTAACCTATCCTGTAATCTACGCTTTACATCCGGCACTTGGATATTCTTAATAATTCCACTAGCCCTATAAAACAAACTTAAATGATGACCCTCTAACATATTGTTCATAATTGCTTTAACTCTATCAACATTTAATTTAGACAATAGATCATAAAACGTATCATTAGTATATGTTTTAGCAGTATCTACTAATGCCTTTCTCAAATACATAGCTGTTTCCTTATGTTCATCAGATAGACTAAATTTATAAAGTAATTCAGTAACTGCCATTCTTGCCCTATCAGTAAAAATCTGCAAAGCAGAAACATGATTATATTTCATTATAAGTTTTGTATAATATTTCAAATCAATATCAATACTTATAAATTGCAACACATCGTCTGCTCTATTTAACAAATCACTGTACATTTTAACAAAAGAGTAAGTATTACAAACTCTTTTTAAGAGTTTTATATAATTTGTATTTTCCTTTTGTAATCTTTGTATAAATTGCTCTTTATTTGCTCCAGAATAATTCTCCAAAACTTTCTCTATTTCTATTGTCGCATTTAACATTTTTACAATCCCTAACAAAATTGCTTTAAGTCTATCAATATTTCCTATCTGTAATATAAAAATATAAAAGTTATATTTTGTATGGGTCACAAACTCAAGATTACTTTGATTAAATATTGTTATAACACTTTCAAGAAAAGCCAAAGCATTTTTCTCATCAATATTTAACCGTTCTTCAATACTGATATGATAATTTATAGACTCTACAATATTTCTAAATTGTAATGAATGATCCGCATTGTTTAATAAATTACTTTTCATTTCATCAATAGAAGAAATATTACAAATATTTTTTAAATGCTTCATATACTTTGTTTTTATAACTTGGAACCTTTGTTCAAGAACATCTTTCTCTATCCTAGTATACTTTTGAAGAGCATCCTCTGCTAATTTTTTTTCCTTTAATGTTCTTACAATGCCTGACAAAACTAGCTTGAGTTTACTAATATCATCCTCGTATAGCGTAAGGAAACTATAATTTCGTTTTGCACTAATTATAATCTCATGGTCATTTGGATCATCAAAACTAGGATTTATTATGGCATATTCAAGAAAAATTAAAGCATTTTGTTCATCTTTATCTAATTGTCCCATAATAATTACAAAATTATGATAACTAAAACCATAAAAGTGAATAGATTCTAAAATAGATTTAAATTGGGATGAATTGTCTGTTTTTCTTAACAAATTATTATACATTTCATTAAAATATAAAGTATTGCAAATGCCCTTCAAATACCTCATATACTCTGCTTCTGCATCTTTGAATCTTTGTTCAAGAATATCTTTCCTTGGATTAGTATACTCTCTAAGAGCATTTTTTGCTTTCTTCTTTGCCTTTAACGTTTCTACAATACCTAACAAAACCAGCTTGAATTTACTAATATCATTATTAGCATCCAGCATCAATAGGTCATAGTTTCTCGTCATTTGAGTTGTAATTTCATGGTCATTCGAGTCATCTGGATTAGCTCTTGTTATACATTTTTCAAGATAATTCAAAGCTTTTTTATCATTAGCATCTAATTGTTCTTGTTCTAAAATACCACTATACAAGGCAACAGACTTTACAATACCTTCAAATTGAGATGAATAATCTGAATTGCTCAATAAATTACTTTTCATTTCATCAACAGTAGAAACATTACAAATGCTTTTTAAATGCTTCATATATTCCGTTTCTGCATCTTGGAATCTTTGTTCAAGAATATCTTTCCCTGATTTAGTATCCCATTGAAGAGCATCTTTTGCTTTTTCCTTTGCCTTTAACGTTTTTACAATACCTAACAAAGTTGACTCGAGCTTACTAATATCAGTTACATACACCATCAACAGATCACAGTTTTCCTTCACTCGAATTGTAATTTCATGGTCATCTGGGTCATCTGGATTAGCTCTTGTTATACATTTTTCAAGAAAATCTAAGGCTTTTTGCCCATTATAACCTAATCGTTCTAGAATATTGTTATACCAGCCAATAGACTTTACAATATTTTCAAATTGAAATGCACTATTTGACCTTCCTAATAAATAATCTCTCATTACCCTCAAAGAGGACGTATTACAAAGATTTTTTAAAGATTTCATATATTCTGCTTCTATCTTTTGCAATTGTTGTTCAAGAACATTTTTCCCTGGTTCAGTATACTCCTTAAGAAGATCTTTTGCTTTTTCCTTTGCCTTTAACGTTTCTACAATACCTAACAGAACCGGCTTAAATTTACTAATATCATTATTAGCATCCAACATCAGTAGGTCATAGTTTCGCTTCACTCGAATTGTAATTTCATGATCATCTGGGTCATCTGAATTAGCTCTTGTTATAGACTTTTCAAGATAATCTAAAGCTTTTTTATCATTAGCATCTAATCGTTCTAAAATACCACTATACAAGGCAACAGACTTTACAATATTTTCAAATTGAGGTGTATAATCTGAATCGCTCAATAAATCATCTTTCATTTCATCAACAGTGGAAACATTACAAATGCTTTTTAAATGCTTCATATATTCTGCTTCGATATCTTGTAATTTTTGCTCAAGAGCATCTTTCCCTATTTTAGTATACTCTTTAAGAGCTTCTTCTACTATTTTTTTCTCATTCAACGTTGCCACAATACCTGACAGCACCAACTTGAGTTTACTAATATCATTTGCCTCCAATATCAGTAAGTTATAGTTTCGTTTCCCTTGAATTGCAATTTCATGATCATCCGAATCATCTGGATTAGAACTTATTATAGATTTTTCAAGAAAATCTAAAGCTGTTTTATCATTAGCATCTAATCGTCCTAAAACACTGAAATACAAGGAAATAGAAGTTGCAATACTTTCAAATTGAGATGAATAATCTGAATTGCTTAATAAATTACTCTTCATTTCATCAACAGTAGAAACATTACAAATACTTTTTAAATGCTTCATATATTCTGCTTTTACCTCTCGGAATCTTTGTTCAAGAATATCTTTCCCTGGCTCAATATAATTTTTAAGAACATATTCTATTAGTTTTTTTGTATTTAATGTTTTTACAACTTTTGATAGAACTCTCTTAAATACATCAATATCAAATTCCTTCAATACAAAATCACTATAGTTTTTACTCAAATCCATCGTACTTTTATAATCACTTGGGTCATTTGGATTGTATATCATTATAGAATCCTCAAGAAAGATTAAAGCATCTCTTTCTTCATCACCTAATTTTTTCATAATACTGCTATAAGAATTTATATCATTTACAATTCCCTCAAATTGTAATACATAATTTTGTGTAGATGATAAATGATCATACATAGAGCAAGTATCACAAATACTTTTTAAGTACCGTACGTATTCTGCTTTAATATCTTCTAATTTTACTAAAAGGATACTTTTTCCTGCTCCAGTATAATTTACAAGAGCTTTTTCTGCCATTTTTTTTGCATTTAATGTTAATACTATATTCAATAAAGCCGATCGAAGTTTATCAACATCATCTATATCAACTATAAAACTCCTATACTTCCTCGTCTTAATTGTAACCTCATGACCATCTGGATTACCCGGAACAAGATTTGTTATAACATCTTCAAGAAAAGCCAAAGCATCTCTCTCTTCATTACTTAATTGTTCTGAGATTTTACTAAAAATATCATAATAACGATATGTTCCATTTACAATACTTTCCCATAGATATGGATCGTATTTCATTTGCATCACATCAAAACAAATAGTATTATCAGAAGAGGACATATCACAATAAAAAATATTTTTTAAATATTTTTTATATCTAACTTCTTCAACTTGAAATATCCGTTCGATCATATTTTTCTCTGATCCAGTAACATATTTCTCAATAACTTCTTCTGCGAATTTTCTTGTCCGCAATGTCATTACAACACTCAAGATAGCCTTTTTTATGTTATCAAACGAACCATTATCCGTATCAAATAAAAAATGACTAAAGTTCTGTATTATCCTAAGCGTAATTGCAGAATTATCTAGAGGTTCTAAATTAGGATCTATTACAGAATCTTTAAAGAAAAGCAAAGCACGTGCTCCTTCCTCACTGAATTTACTGATAATATTAATATACTTACTATTACAAGATGTTACCTCAGTTTCAATACCAATAAAACTGGATGCATTATTTGCATTGCTTAATAAGCTATTCTCCATGTCATAAATAGAATCATGACTACAAATATTTTTTAAATACTTACTATATTCTGTTTCTATATCTTTTAATCTTTGTGTAAGTATGTTTTTGTTAGGTCCACCATACTCTGCAAGAATTCGTTCTACTCCCTCTTTTTTACTTAATGTCTCTACAATACCTGATAGCGCTCTTTCAAGTCTAACAATACTATCTGTATCTAGGAAAAACTTACAAAAATCACAAAAAGTTTGTCTTGTCTTATTTATAATACCAAGATCACCTGGGTTAGTTAAATCAGGAATTGATATAGCAGTTTCAAGAAAAGTTAAGGCAGCACGCATTTTATCGTTATTTAATTTTTCTAACACTTGATCATAAATATCATGATAAGATTTTATATCCTCTACAATAATACTTTTAAACTCTAATCCATATTGTAATGTACCTAATAAATTCTTATACAAATCATCAGACTTAAAAGCATAACAAGCGGTTTTTAAACGTCTCACATATTCTGTTTCCTTGTCTTTTAATCTTTTTATAAGTACATCTTTATCCGGTCCATTATACATTGCAAGAATTCGTTCTACTC
>NZ_AYOU01000108.1 GCF_000500065.1 Borrelia hispanica CRI
GCCATGTCTAACCTATCCTGTAATCTACGCTTTACATCCGGCACTTGGATATTCTTAATAATTCCACTAGCCCTATAAAACAAACTTAAATGATGACCCTCTAACATATTGTTCATAATTGCTTTAACTCTATCAACATTTAATTTAGACAATAGATCATAAAACGTATCATTAGTATATGTTTTAGCAGTATCTACTAATGCCTTTCTCAAATACATAGCTGTTTCCTTATGTTCATCAGATAGACTAAATTTATAAAGTAATTCAGTAACTGCCATTCTTGCCCTATCAGTAAAAATCTGCAAAGCAGAAACATGATTATATTTCATTATAAGTTTTGTATAATATTTCAAATCAATATCAATACTTATAAATTGCAACACATCGTCTGCTCTATTTAACAAATCACTGTACATTTTAACAAAAGAGTAAGTATTACAAACTCTTTTTAAGAGTTTTATATAATTTGTATTTTCCTTTTGTAATCTTTGTATAAATTGCTCTTTATT
The DNA here is from genome assembly GCF_000500065.1 of Borrelia hispanica CRI. Classification (NCBI taxonomy): domain Bacteria; kingdom Pseudomonadati; phylum Spirochaetota; class Spirochaetia; order Spirochaetales; family Borreliaceae; genus Borrelia; species Borrelia hispanica. The sequence goes on from NZ_AYOU01000108.1 coordinate 510, forward strand.
TGCTCCAGAATAATTCTCCAAAACTTTCTCTATTTCTATTGTCGCATTTAACATTTTTACAATCCCTAACAAAATTGCTTTAAGTCTATCAATATTTCCTATCTGTAATATAAAAATATAAAAGTTATATTTTGTATGGGTCACAAACTCAAGATTACTTTGATTAAATATTGTTATAACACTTTCAAGAAAAGCCAAAGCATTTTTCTCATCAATATTTAACCGTTCTTCAATACTGATATGATAATTTATAGACTCTACAATATTTCTAAATTGTAATGAATGATCCGCATTGTTTAATAAATTACTTTTCATTTCATCAATAGAAGAAATATTACAAATATTTTTTAAATGCTTCATATACTTTGTTTTTATAACTTGGAACCTTTGTTCAAGAACATCTTTCTCTATCCTAGTATACTTTTGAAGAGCATCCTCTGCTAATTTTTTTTCCTTTAATGTTCTTACAATGCCTGACAAAACTAGCTTGAGTTTACTAATATCATCCTCGTATAGCGTAAGGAAACTATAATTTCGTTTTGCACTAATTATAATCTCATGGTCATTTGGATCATCAAAACTAGGATTTATTATGGCATATTCAAGAAAAATTAAAGCATTTTGTTCATCTTTATCTAATTGTCCCATAATAATTACAAAATTATGATAACTAAAACCATAAAAGTGAATAGATTCTAAAATAGATTTAAATTGGGATGAATTGTCTGTTTTTCTTAACAAATTATTATACATTTCATTAAAATATAAAGTATTGCAAATGCCCTTCAAATACCTCATATACTCTGCTTCTGCATCTTTGAATCTTTGTTCAAGAATATCTTTCCTTGGATTAGTATACTCTCTAAGAGCATTTTTTGCTTTCTTCTTTGCCTTTAACGTTTCTACAATACCTAACAAAACCAGCTTGAATTTACTAATATCATTATTAGCATCCAGCATCAATAGGTCATAGTTTCTCGTCATTTGAGTTGTAATTTCATGGTCATTCGAGTCATCTGGATTAGCTCTTGTTATACATTTTTCAAGATAACCTAAAGCTTTTTTATCATTATCACCTAGTCGTTCTAAAACACCACTATACAAGGCAATAGACTTTACAATATTTTCAAATTGAAATGAACTATTTGCGTTTCTTAATAAATTATTTTCCATTTCATACAAATAGAAAGTATTACAAACATTTTTTAAATGCTTCTTATATTCTGCTCTTACCTCTTGGAATCTTTGTTCAAGAACATCTTTCCCCACCCCAGTATACTTTTTGAGAGCATCTTTTGCTTTTTTTTTCGACTTTAACGTCTCCACAACACCTAACAACACCAGCTTAAATTTACTAATATCATTATTAGCATCCAACATCAGTGAATTATAGTTTCGCTTCATTTGAATTGTAATTTCATGCTCATGCGAATCATCTGGATTAGATCTTGTTATAGACTTTTCAAGAAAATCTAAAGCTTTTCCATCATCAACATCTAATCCTTCTAAAACACTCTTATACGAAGCGATAGAAATTGCAATACTGCTAAATTGAGATGTATAATTTGAATTGCTCAATAAATTACTTTTCATTTCATCAACAGTAGAAACATTACAAATGTTTTTTAAATGCCTCTTATATTCTGTTTTTATATCTTGTAATCTTTGTTCAAGAATATCTTTCCCTGGTTTAGTATACTCTCTAAGAGCATTTTTTGCTTTCTTCTTTGCCTTTAACGTTTCTACAATACCTAACAGAACCGGCTTAAATTTACTAATATCATTATTAGCATCCAACATCAGTGAATTATAGTTTCGTTTCATTTGAATTGTAATTTCATGCTCATTCAAGCCATCTGAATTAGATCTTGTTATAGACTTTTCAAGAAAATCTAAAGCTTTTCCATCATCAACATTTAATCCTTCTAAAACACTCTTATACGAAGCGATAGAAATTGCAATACTGCTAAATTGAGGTGTATAATTTGAATTGCTCAATAAATTACTTTCCATTTCATCAACAGTAGAAACATTACAAATGTTTTTTAAATGCGTCATATAATCTACTTTTATATCTCGGAATTTTTGTTTAAGAACATCTTTCCCTATTTTAGTATACTCTTTAAAAACATCTTCTACTATTTTTTTCTCATTCAACGTTGCCACAATACCTGACAGCACCAACTTGAGTTTACTAATATCATTTGACTCCAGTATCAGTAAGTTATAATTTCGTTTTGCCTGAATTATAATTTCATGGTCATCCGAATCATCTGGATTAGCTCTTGTTATACATTTTTCAAGAAAATCTAAAGCTTTTTTAGCATTAGCATCTAATCGTTCGAAAACACTCTTATACAAATCGATAGAAATTGCAATATCTTCAAATTGAGATGAATAATCTGATTTTTTCAATAAATTACGTTTTACATTCTCAAAAGTGGAAACATTACAAATGCTTTTTAAATGCTTCATATATTCTGCTTTTACCTCTCGGAATCTTTGTTCAAGAATATCTTTCCCTGGCTCAACATAATTTTTAAGAGCATCTTCTATTCTTTTTTGTGACTTTAATGTTTTTACAACCTTTGATAGAACTCTCTTAAATACATCAATATAAAATTCCTCCAATATAAAATCACTATAGTTTGCGCTCAAATCCATCGTACTTTTATAATCACTTGGGTCATTTGGATTGTATATCATTATAGAATCTTCAACGAAGATTAAAGCATCTCTTTCTTCATCACCTAATTTTTTCATAATACTGCTATAAGAATTTACATCATTTACAATTCCCTCAAATTGTAATACATAATTTTGTGTGGATGATAAATGATCATACATAGAGCAAGTATCACAAATACTTCTTAAGTTGCGTACGTATTCTGCCTTAGTATCTTCTAATTTTGCTAAAAGGATACTTTTTCCTGCTCCAGTATAATCTACAAGAGCTTTTTCTGCCATTTTTTTTGCATTTAATGTTAATACTATATTCAATAAAGCCGATCGAAGTTTATCAACATCATCTATATCAACTATAAAACTCCTATACTTCCTCGTCTTAATTGTAACCTCATGACCATCTGGATTACCCGGAACAAGATTTGTTATAACATCTTCAAGAAAAGCCAAAGCATCTCTCTCTTCATTACTTAATTGTTCTGAGATTTTACTAAAAATATCATAATAACGATATGTTCCATTTACAATACTTTCCCATAGATATGGATCGTATTTCATTTGCATCACATCAAAACAAATAGTATTATCATAAGAGGACATATCACAATTAAAAATACTTTTTAAATATTTTTTATATCTCACTTCTTCAACTTGAAATATCCGTTCGATCATATTTTTCTCTGATCCAGTAACATATTTCTCAATAACTTCTTCTGCGAATTTCCTTGTCCGCAATGTCATTACAACACTCAAGATAGCCTTTTTTATGTTATCAAACGAACCATTATCCGTATCAAATAAAAAATAACTAAAGTTCTGTATTATCCTAAGCGTCATTGCAGGAGAATCTAGGGGTTCTAAATTAGGGTCTATTACAGAATCTTTAAAGAAAATCAAAGCACGTTCTCCTTCCTCACTGAATTTACTGATAATATTAATATACTTACTATTACAAGATGTTACCTCAGTTTCAATACCAATAAAACTGGATGCATTATTTGCATTGCTTAATAAGCTATTCTCCATGTCATAAATAGAATCATGACTACAAATATTTTTTAAATACTTACTATATTCTGTTTCTATATCTTTTAATCTTTGTGTAAGTATGTTTTTGTTAGGTCCACCATACTCTGCAAGAATTCGTTCTACTCCCTCTTTTTTACTTAATGTCTCTACAATACCTGATAGCGCTCTTTCAAGTCTAACAATACTATCTGTATCTAGGAAAAACTTACAAAAATCACAAAAAGTTTGTCTTGTCTTATTTATAATACCAAGATCACCTGGGTTAGTTAAATCAGGAATTGATATAGCAGTTTCAAGAAAAGTTAAGGCAGCACGCATTTTATCGTTATTTAATTTTTCTAACACTTGATCATAAATATCATGATAAGATTTTATATCCTCTACAATAATACTTTTAAACTCTAATCCATATTGTAATGTACCTAATAAATTCTTATACAAATCATCAGACTTAAAAGCATAACAAGCGGTTTTTAAACGTCTCACATATTCTGTTTCCTTGTCTTTTAATCTTTTTATAAGTACATCTTTATCCGGTCCATTATACATTGCAAGAATTCGTTCTACTC
>NZ_AYOU01000109.1 GCF_000500065.1 Borrelia hispanica CRI
ATACTTTATTCCTCTTCATTGCTCTGATTATCATAACCCCTATTTGCAAATTCTTCAAGCTTTGATTGATTCAACCAATTTTTTACCCTCAAAATACTCTCTTCATATCTTTTTTTATTTTTATTTTCTTCTATTTTATCTAAATATCTCATAGTTTTTCCTTTGGTAACTTTGTTTATTTTAAAGGTAATATCATTTTTTCTCTCATTTTTTATTTCTTTTTTATTATTTATAATATGACTGACATTTTTAGTTGCATTTTTAGATTTATAAATTTTAACCCTTTTGTTTTGTAAATATTTTTTTTGTGTTTTCTTTGTGAATTTATATATCGCATTAGCATCATGTTCAACTATAGATTGTTTACTTTCTAGTAAACGGTTCAAGTTGTTATTGCTATATTTGTTAACAGCATATCTTATATAAGAACCATTCCCTTTACCCAATCTGATTAGTGTTTTTTCAATAATGCCATTTTTACATAAAAAGCATAAATCTTGTCTCAGTGTTCTGAGTGTTATTATTTTAATATCATCCTTTTTAAGGAAATAATTTAATGTATTTAATATTTTTGTTTGATTGTAATTAATAGCATTTTTTTGAAAGTATTTAAGCATTGATAATATTTTATAGTATCTAGTGTGATATTGTTTTAATGGTTGTGTATTAAGTTCTAATTTTTGTTTGGTCATTTAGTTTCTCCTACTACGAACTCATTTTTTCTAAATTATACATAATATTTTTCTAAATGTAAACAATATTAAAAATTATTTCATATAAATTTGATTATGAAAATTTTGCAAAAATTTATTATGTCAGGATAGTTATTAATTTCAATTTTGTAAAATTAATTTTATAGGATTTATGATTTGTTAGTGGGTAAAAAGTACTTTGACATTATTGTTTAATGGAATAAAATTTATTTGAGAAATGAAAGTGAACAGTATTGACTGCTAAATATAATTATTTGTATGTAAATTATCTTACGTCCTCTTAAAAACTCTCTATTACAATTTATTAAAAGGATTATATAAAATATGTTTTTAACATATAAAGAATTTTGCTATCAATTATAAATTAGTTGAAAAAATGAGTATAAATTAATTAGTATAAATTAAATACTTTTAGTGTAATATTGGATAGGCAAAGTCAATATAAAAATTAGATATTCCTTAAAATCCTTTAATAAGAATTTATTATCTTTAATAATAGATAATAAATATAGATAATAAATATTAAATTTACATTAAAAAATATTTAAAAAAACGAAAAATTGATATAAAATAACTGGGAAATAGTAGATTTTGTTAATAATCCTAAGCCAAGAACATTAACACAACCTACTAAAAGGTTCTCAACCAAACAGTTCATTATAGGTAGTTACAAAAATAACCACATTATACAACACATGTTACTACATTAAATTCTTTTTTTCAACCTATGTTCATATTTTTTATGAATATTTTCTAAATATTCTTTATTATTTATATACTTATAATATTAATATTTCTTTTGTCTATAACTGGACAATTTGTCTTTGTTGCTTTTTTAAAAGATTGTTTAGAGCCTTTTTATATGCTTGGTAATAATCATTAGCCAAACAAAAATCTTTTCTATAAAAAACTGTTTTCTTTATATCATTCCTCTTAGAAAGAATGCCTATCAATTTTTCTATGACTAGATACTTTATTCCTCTTCATTGCTCTGATTATCATAACCCCTATTTGCAAATTCTTCAAGCTTTGATTGATTCAACCAATTTTTTACCCTCAAAATACTCTCTTCATATCTTTTTTTATTTTTATTTTCTTCTATTTTATCTAAATATCTCATAGTTTTTCCTTTGGTAACTTTGTTTATTTTAAAGGTAATATCATTTTTTCTCTCATTTTTTATTTCTTTTTTATTATTTATAATATGACTGACATTTTTAGTTGCATTTTTAGATTTATAAATTTTAACCCTTTTGTTTTGTAAATATTTTTTTTGTGTTTTCTTTGTGAATTTATATATCGCATTAGCATCATGTTCAACTATAGATTGTTTACTTTCTAGTAAACGGTTCAAGTTGTTATTGCTATATTTGTTAACAGCATATCTTATATAAGAACCATTCCCTTTACCCAATCTGATTAGTGTTTTTTCAATAATGCCATTTTTACATAAAAAGCATAAATCTTGTCTCAGTGTTCTGAGTGTTATTATTTTAATATCATCCTTTTTAAGGAAATAATTTAATGTATTTAATATTTTTGTTTGATTGTAATTAATAGCATTTTTTTGAAAGTATTTAAGCATTGATAATATTTTATAGTATCTAGTGTGATATTGTTTTAATGGTTGTGTATTAAGTTCTAATTTTTGTTTGGTCATTTAGTTTCTCCTACTACGAACTCATTTTTTCTAAATTATACATAATATTTTTCTAAATGTAAACAATATTAAAAATTATTTCATATAAATTTGATTATGAAAATTTTGCA
>NZ_AYOU01000110.1 GCF_000500065.1 Borrelia hispanica CRI
TATCTTATTGATGATTTGCTACTTTTGTAGCTCGTGCTTTATCTACTTCTTGTTTTACTTTTTCAAGCACATTCTTTACTGTTTTTTTAATTATATCTTCTATTGCTACTAATAGTTTATTTACTGCACTTATTCCTGCTCCTTGTACTGCTTTTTCATCATTATTATTATTAGCAGCTAATTTGCCATCTTTAACCAATGAACGTAGGGCGATTCCTCCAGCTACTGCTGCTGCTTTAGCTGCCCCTTGTGCTAAATGACCAGTATTATTTGTTCCTTTTGCAAATTCCAATGGAGTTGTACCTGCCACGGCATTTCCTGACAGTGATTTAACATCATTTTCTTTTGATTTAACTATAGATTCTAAAATTTCTTCACTACTCACTGCCGATACTATTGCTACTGCTTCTGGACCAGAAGCCCCACCTGCATTAGCACCTGCTGTTAAAACCTTAGCTCCATTTTCTGGATTGGCTATTCCTATTGATTGTTGATTCAATACTAAATTACTCTCTTTTAATTTTCCAACACCTTCTACCTTAGCTATCTCCACTACTCCTTGAAGTGCCCTAAGAGCTTTTTTTAATTCCTATGTATCTGCTGCTGCACCACTTTGTTGAGAGGTTACCTCACCTTTATTGCTCTCTTCACTAATACTTCTACCTAATCATTTTCAATATATTGAAATATTACTATTCTAATCTTATTGTTGACCTACTGCCTTTGGCTCTCTTGCCTTATCTATTTCTTTTTTTACTTGCTCCAAAACATTCTTTACTGTCTTCTTCACCATTTCTTCTACTGCTACTAATAACTTATTTACTGCACTCACTCCTACTCTTTGTACTTCTTCCTTTCCTCCTGCACTACCATCTTCTGCACCTGACGCTAATTTACCTGTCTTAACTAATGATCGTAATGCTATCCCTCCCACTCACTGCTCCTGCTTTTGCTTCCTCTTTTGCTAAATTAGCTGCAGTACCCCCTTTTGCAAAACTCATAGCACTTGTATTTGCATCCGCAGCCGCTCCTAATACTGCATCTCCTTCATTTGATTTCACTATCGATGCCAACATCTCCTTGCCACTTACCGTTGTTAGTATTGCTGCTGCTTTTCCTATATCCCCTGCTGCTGGTTTACCAGCACTTGTAGCCAATATCTTAACTCCATCTTTATTATCTGTTCCATTATTACCTACCTTTACTGCTACATCTCGTACTTCTGGCTCCAAAACACCTTCCTTTTTAGCTATCCCTACTATTCCTTTCAATGCATTATATGTTTTTTTTCAATTCAACATCAGTTGGAGCCGCTCCTTCTTTATTGGTTGCTGCTTCACCTACTATAGTTCCATCACCTATCCCTTTTAATGATTCTAAATGCCCTTTTAATGTACTTAAAGTAGTTTTAGCCGTATCAACTGCCGATCTTATTCCCTTATTTAATACACCTTCTTTACCAAGATCTACCGATGCTTTTTCTGCTACTTTCTCTAATTCTGCTGACGCTTCTCCTAATTTAACACCTAATTTATTAAAATATTCTCCTACCTCATTCTTCTTTGTTTCTTTAGTCACACTAAATCCCAAACTCCCTGACACTAACTCTAAAAACGCATAAAATGCATCCCCTGCACTTCTCCCTACTTCCAGCAGTACCTCACTTAAACTTTTAGCTCCTCTCCCTTCTCCTCCTCCTGCTGCTCCTTCTCCCTTTACTCCTCCACTATCACATCCCATCACCATCACCACCACCATCACCATTATTCCCTTTACTATTCTTCTCACTCTCATCTTATCCCCTCTCTCTATCCCTCTCTCTATTCCTCTCTTCCCTTTTATTTCCTCTTCTTTTCCTTCTCTCTTCATTTTCTGCGCCTCCTTATTTTTTCTTTCTTTTTAGCTTTCCTTTAAAAACTTATTAAAACATAAAAAAATCAAAAACAAAAAATAAATGAATGGACAAATTAAATGAATAAATGACAATTTTATTTTGTTTGTTATCAATTTAAAAACATAAAATCTTTAATATTGAATTTTCTACATACACAATACATAAATTATATAAAATATAGTCTTTTTGATTTTAATGTATTATTTTTAATATTCAGACCATGATGTATAATCTTTCCTAAACAATAACCATACAATAAACTTAATATTTTTCATTAGAATATAAAGAATATAAGATGAAATATATCTTATAAAAAGAAAACAACTTCCCTAAATAAAGAGAAGTGTTGTCCTTAACGATTTTATCTTTTATTACTTAAATTACTAATTTATTTAGTAGTGGTTGTAGCTTGAGTAGTATCAGATTTAGTAGAATTAACTCCACTAGTTTCAGAGTATTTTATTCCCTTCACTGCTTCTCTTATCTTTTCTAGATTACTACTTACTGTTTTACTAATTATTATATCAAGTATCCCTAATACCTTATTTACTGCACTTGTTGCTGCTGCCTTAACTGCTCCAGCTTCATTAGCAACAGCACTAAATTTACCAGTTTTAGTCATTGCTTTAAGAGCTACTGCTGCTGCTAAGTCGGCATTACTCTTAGCTCCAGCTCCATTAGCATCAGCAGCATTAGCAGTAGCTAGTTCTCCAGCACTATCATTATCAGAAGCATTACCAGCAGTTTTAGTTTTAGAAATTTTTATCTTATCAATCATTGCCCATGGATCTGCTTTAGCCACTTCATCTGCTAGTTTAGGACCGGCACCAGCACCAGCTGCAGCATTGGCATTAAGAACAGCAGGTGCATTAGTATTAGCACCAGCAGCAACAGCAGCACCTTCACTTCCTTTTTCAATCTGTACTCCAGATTTATTTGCTAATTCAATAATTTTTTTTACATTTTCAACTATAGCCTTAACATCATTTAAATCAGCAGCCACTGCGGCAGCATCAGTAGCAGTATCACCAATAATAGTGTTAGCTTTAGTAACACCAGCTAGATTGGTTACAAGAGTCATTAACTCTGTCACCACTTCACTAGAACTTTTAATAACAGCCTCAACTACTTTGGTATCAGCATGTGAAGTAGAGGTTATATCTTTTATTAATCCATCTAATTTATCCTTAGTACTCTTTAATCCTTTTTCCATCTTTTCAAAATGTTTTCCCACTTCACTTCTATTATCTGTAGATTTAACAGCATGAAATCCTAACACATCCCCAATAGCACTCCCAAAAACGCCAAAAACCTCATAAAATCCTTCTCCGATCGCAACTAATGACTCTAAAAAACTATTCTTCTTTGCTAAGTCTACCTTCCCTCTCCACCTTTTACTCCCCCGTAAGCACATACTAAAAATTTTAAAGCTAACTTTTTTATAAAAGTAAAATTTAAATAAACCAAAGAACTCTTTTTTATTTTTTTAACACATATAAAATAAATTTTTTCTACTAAACTTCACCTAAAAAATATATTTCTACAACAAAAATATAGAAAGATAGACTATTATTAATCTACCTTCCTTTGTATTTTAAATGATTATAATAAATTACTTAATTATTATCTAGAATAGATATAATCCTATTAGATACCGCCTTCATTCCGGGAATTTTAACTTTAATAAGATCTTTATATCTTTTATCAATATGCTCTATCAATTTCTTACTATCAGAATCAATTCCATCTGTCTTAGCTTTATAAGATGAAATAAGACTATCTACGGCTTTCCTCCAATTTAATTTCTGTAATTGCATTTCTTCAAGCTTGGACTTAATTTCTCTTAAATCAACAAGACTTAATTTATCAAGTTGCTCCCTATTCTTTTCTAATTTATTAATTATTCTCTCAAAATCAAACTGAAGAGCTACTACTACAGCATTCATTATATCGTAAATCCATGTACCCTTATTTGTATTATCCGATTCTACTTTTTTAAGAATTTCTGCAAAATCTTTTATTCTTTCTTTATTGTATAACAAAGAGGAATAAAATAATCGTCTTACTTCCTTATTATCATAAGGATCTAATTTCTTATTATTAACAGCATTTAACACTAATTTAAACACTTCATCCTTCATACCATATTGATTTGCATCCTCAACTTCAGCCTTATCTTGATTTAATAATCCCATAACATTATCAATATCATTTATAATAGCAGATATTAATTCCCCTTTCTCATCTTTTATTACAGAATCTTCTCTTACTACTTTTTTAACGGAAACTTTATTAACAACATCTTCTTTTATTTGTTCATCACCTTGAACGTTATTCACAACATCTTTTAAAAAATCATCAGGTCTTCCTTTATTATCCAATAATTTAGAATCCAAATTACAAGATACTAATCCTAAAATTAATAATATAAATAAATTTTTTCTCACAAATATTCTCCTTCCTTAGAATTAATAACCACTATTACTAAATAGTAATGATTATTAATTAATAATATATATCACTTTATCCAAAATACAAATTTTTTTAATTAAAATTACTATTTTTTTACATCCCTACTCTAAAATTATTTACTTATTAACAATTTTCTCTTTATAAGAGCTGGATACTGCTGATAATGCTAAGAAGGCAGTAAGAGATGCGGCAAAAGCACCATTGCCCTCAACGCTATGTATTTATAAAAAATTTAGGCTTACTTTTATTTAAGTTTCAATTTAACAGTAGTTATAAATGTTTTTAAAGGCTTTAGGAGTGCTTTACATTTTCATGATCAATCAATTTTACGAATTAATAAAAACAGTCAAGAAACTGAAATTCATATTAAGCAGCATATCTGTTAAGATTATAATACCATAAAAAATATTAATTCTAGAGTATAAAATAAATTATACTAATTGATATTAATCTATATTTTTGTATTTTTTTTAGTGATTAGTATAGAGTGACAGTATGTAAATTTAAAAATAAGTAATTCTAATTAGTGTAGAAGTACACCCCAGCATCAGGAGCTGCAAATAATTTACCCACTTCACCAGCACCAACATTGTTTGCAGTTTTTGCAATACCATCTTCATTAGTTATAGTCTATTAACTCCATTTTTATATTCGTAATATACAAAACATTAATTTTTGTAAATTTCAACATATTGCTAATGCCACATCAATTACGATAAAACTATAAATGAATGTCATTAATCTTTTAAAAAAACCAAAGGTCATCTATTTAATTTTTTACCTATAACAAACAGGCAATCTAAATAAATCATCTAAATTGCCTTCTTTTTTTGCAATAATTCAATTCTAACTATCTGTCATATTACTGACCTGTTGCTTTAGGAGTTCTTGTTTTATCTATTGAGTCCTTTACCTTTGCAAGTGTATTATTTAATGTCTTCTTTATTATATCTTCTACTGCCTCTAATAACTTATTTACTGCTGTGATTCCTGCCGACTGTACTGCTTTGTTATCGTTATTATCATGTGAAGCTAATTTACCATCTTTAACCAACGAACGTAACGCTATCCCTCCACTCACTGCACCTGCTAAAGCTACATCTTTTGCTAAATTATTTGCAGGACCTCCCACTGCAAATTTTAATGCACTTGTGTCTTTACTTACATCCTGTGATATTGCTGCTCCGGTTGCATCCTCCCTTAGAGATTCAACAATTGCTGCTAATATTTCTTTCCCACTTACCGCTGATACTATTGCTGCTGCTTCTAATCCCGATGCCGCTCCTGCATTAGCATCTTTAGTTAAAACTCTAGCCCCATTTTGTGGAGTAGTTCCTCCCACTTTTGCAGTAGCTATTGTTACATCATTTTTTTTTGGTTCTTTAACCTGTTGTGTCTTAGCTATCTCTACTATTCCTTTCAATGAATCATATGCTACTCCTAATTTTACTCCATCTACTGTTTTTCCTTGTTGACTGGTTCCTACTTCAACTACCTTGTTACCATCACCTATATCCTTTAAAGCCTCTATATGACCTTTTAATATTGTCAATGTCTCCTTAGCTGATTTAACAGCTTTATCTAATTCTGACTCTTTCCCTTCTTTAACTGATTCCTTACTCTTATTCCCAATTTTTACTAATTCTTGCATAGCCTTATTTATGCTACTCGCTAATCCTGTAAAATATTCTCCCACTTGATTCCTAGTTGTATCTGCAGTTACACGCAATCCCAAGACACCTGATACCAACTCTATAAATGCATAAAATGCATGCTCCGCACTTTTTTCTACTTCCATCATCACTCCGCTTAACCCACTTCCTTCTCCTCCTGAAGTTCCTTCTCCTCCCTTTACTCCCCCACTATTACATCCCATCATCACCACCATCACCATCACCATCATTACTTCTCTTATTCTTATCCCCTTTAATCCTCTTTTACTTCCCTTCTCTCTTCCCTTCTCTCTTCCCTTCTCTCTATACTCGCTTATACACTCTTCTATATTTCCTATTCCTTTCTTCTCTTTCATTCCTTTCCTTCGCCTCCTTGTTTTTTATTATTATTTTTAGCTTTGCTTTTAATATCAGTAAGACACAAAAAATAATATCAAAGACAAACATAAGATCTCTACAAATAAATGATTGTTTCTTTGCTGTGCTATATTACAATTCATCTAATGATACCTACACTTACTTTTTCATTTACAACAAAAAAAGAAGGCAAACTAAAATAATCCCTAGATTGCCTTCTAATTTTACTTCTAACTAATCTAAATATCTCTATTATTATTTAATTGCTGTTTTTGGCTCTCTTACTTTATCTATTTTCTCTTTCGCTTTCTCAAGCACATTCTTCACTGTCTTCTTAATGATCTCTTCTACTGCTCCCAATAACTTATTTACTGCAGTGATTCCTACTTTTTGTACTTCTTCTTTTCCTCCTGCACTATTATCTGCCGCTCCTGATGCTAATTTACCGTCTTTAACCAATGATCGTAACGCTATTCCTCCACTAACTGCCCTTGCTTTTGCTTCCTCGTTTGCTAAATTAGCTGCTGTTCCTCCTTTATCAAACTTTAATGCACTTGTAGTACCATCTACATTTGCTGCTATTGCTGCAGCTGTATCTCCTTCTTCTGATTTAACAATAGCTACCAATATTTCTTCTCCACTTACACTTGATACTATTATTGAGGCTTTCCCTGAATCTCCTACTGCTGGTGCATTATCCGTAGCCAATATCTTAACTCCATCCTTATTATCTGCATTACCTAATTTTACTGCTAAATCTCCTGCTACTAGCTTTGCAACACCTTCTTTATCAGCCGTATCCACTATCCCTTTCAATGCTTTATATGCTTTCTTTAATTCAAGCTCAGCTGATGCTACTCCTCGGACATTAGATGCCGCCTCACCTACAACATTGTCATCACCTATCCCTTTTAATGATTCTAAATGCCCTTTTAATACACTTAAAGTCATCTTAGCTGAATCAACTGCCGCTCTTATTCCCTTATTTAATATACCTTCTTTATCAACATCTGACGATGCTTTTTCTGCTACTTTCTCTAATTCTCCTGATGCTTCTCCTGGCTTCTTTCCTAGGTCACTAAAATATTCTCCTACTTGTTGCTTAGTTGTGTCTTTCGTCACTCTTAATCCTAATGTATCTGAAATTAACTCAATAAATGAGTAAAAACCCTCTCTGCACTTCTCCCTACTTCCATCATTGCTCCACTTAATCCTCTCCCGTCTCCTCCTGATACTCCTCTTCCCTCCTTTACCCCCCCCTCAATTATTAGTTTGCACAATTTTATACAATAAACTGAATATTTTTAAATAGAACATTTTAATGAAAGCATAAAGGATCAAAATTAACCACATAAAGCAATAAACCCATGTTTAATACACTATAAAATAAAAGATACCAAAAGCTTAACTCTTAGTATCTTCCTCTTTATAACTTTATTTTTATTATTTACTTATATAACTTTGCCTATTTATTTTGACCACCAGAACCACTATTCTCAGATGCTACAGTAGTATCACTAGTATTAATTTTCATTGCTTCTTTTACACTTTTAAGTCCTTCGTCAACAGCACTTCTTATTGCAACAGTTAGAGTATTTAATGCCTTAGTAACTCCACTTACTGCAGCGTTAACAACATTAACCTTAACCCCAGCCGCCGCCGCACTAGCATTAGCAAACTTGCCTCCCTTTGCCATCGCTCTTAATGCTATTCCTCCTGCTATAATCGCATCTCTAGCATTATTAGCATTAGCACCGTTATTATTAGCAACAGCATTGTTATGTTTCGCTAATTTAGCTGATTCACCATCATCACCTTTTGCAATAGCTTGCAATATGTCAGCACCAGTTACAGCCCCAACAGCCTTTACTGCATCTCTTGCTGCTTTTGCTGCATCAGCAGCAGCACCTGCATTATTATTAGCAAACAATTTCCTTGCATCACCATCAACACCAGCACCAGCATCACCCCTTGCAGCACCAGCAGTACCATCATCTTTAACAGGACCGTTATCATTTCCAGCTTCTGCGTTTCCTTCCTTAAGTACTACACTTACAATTTTTTTGATTCCCTCACTAAGAGACTTAACCGCATCAGCACCAGCTCCAGCTCCAGCTCCAGGTTCAGCAACATTACCAATTGCTTCAACACCATCAGCTCCTTTTAAAGCCTCACTTGCACCGTCAATTATCTTATCAAATGTTTCACTAACTAATTTCTTCACTACACTCTCTACTTCAACAGCATGAGGATTCCCTCCTTTCTTCATATCATCAACAATTTGTTCAAGCTTATCCTTGGTACCTTGCACAGTACCCTGAACC
>NZ_AYOU01000111.1 GCF_000500065.1 Borrelia hispanica CRI
TAGTATAAAAAAATTTTTTAAAAAATCAAACATCAAAAAATGATAAAATCATATTTAACAATAGTACAAATAATATAATTGAAATAAATTCTAAAGAAATTATTAATTTTTCTAAAAACTACCTCTTAATATCAAATAGTACAAGTTTTCTATTATCTACATTAAAAAAACAAAATTTTACTATTGCTAGACTTTTCTACATTTTTAATATATACTTGTTGTGTAAGATCTTAGTTTAGTTAGAAGTTTTAATATGTTTTGATACCATACTAAATTAATATTACAACTGGGCGTGTCATTAAATCTCCTAAAACAACTAAGATATCTCATATAAACTAAAACTTACTTCTTATGATTCATTATATCTTTATACAAAATTTTACAACTATGCAAATCTATCCTATACAATTTTATACAATAAACCGAATATTTTTAATTAGAACATGTACATCGAGTAACATAATTAACAAAAATAACACCTCTCTCTATTATAGCATTATAAAAAGAAGTGTTTACATTTCATAATTTATTAATCACTCTTTATTCTTTATTTAGTAACAACAGATTGAGTAGCATCAGATTGACTAGCCTCAGTTCCACCACTTTCAGAGTATTTTATTCCCTTAACCGCTTCTCTTATTTTATCTAAATTACTTTCTACTGTTTTCTTAATTATTATATTAAGTATCCCTAATACCTTATTTACTGCACTGACAGCAGCTGCCTTAAGTGCACCATCTTCATTTTGAGCAGGCTGATTAAACTTACCACCTTTAATCATAGCTTTTAGTGCAACTGCAGCCGCTAAATCTGCATTAGTAGCTGCAGTACCATTAGCATTATTAGCATCAGTCGCAGTAGCTAATTGTCCAGCATTATCATTAGCAGCAGGAGCAGCATTTTTAGTCGTAGCATTTTTAATTTTATCAATCATTGCCCATGGATCTGCCTTAGCAACTTCCCCAGCTAGTTTAGTAGTATCACCTGCACCAGCCTGAGCATTGTGAACCACTGCCTTAGGACCATTACCATTTGCTACAGCAGCACCAGCAATCCCTTTTCCAATATTTACTCCAGAGTTAATAGCAATCTCAACTATAGCTTTAATTTCATCAATAACAGTTTTAACACCAGCCCCTTCAGCAGCTACCGCAGCAGCAGCATTATCACCTATATCAGTATCACCAACAACCCCAGCAAGCTTAGTTACAGAAGTTACTAATTTTGCAATAATTTCACTAGTACCTTTAATAACAGTCTCAACCGCTGTAATATCAGCATATGCAGTAGAAGATATATCTTTCGCTAAAGCATTCAATTTATCCTTAGTATTCTTTAATCCATCTCCAATAGTCTTAAAATGTTCTCCCACTTTACTTCTCTTATCATCCGACTTAACAGCATTAAATCCTAATGCATCTCCAACAGCACTCCCAAAAACACCAAAAATCTCCTGAAACCCTTCTCCGATCTTAATCAAAGAATCTAAAAAACTATTCTTCTTTTATGTTACCATCTTCCCTGCCTCCAACACCCCACTATTACATCCCATCACCATCATTATTACTCTTCTCATTACTCTCTTCCCTTTTTTCTCCTCTCTCATTACATCTCCCTTCCTTTTTTCTACTACTACTTCTTCTTCCTTCCTCTTCTAAATATCCTTTCATGATTTTCTTCGCCTCCTATTTTTTTATTTTTTGTTTAGCTTATCTACCAAGAAAGCAAACAAAAAAATTTAACAAATGATGATTTATATAACATATACAATACTGCAAATAAAAAAAGAGAGCTTTATTGCTCCCTTTGCCAACATTCTTACATAACAACTTAACTATATTTCAATATATAAATTCACCTATTAATTAGACTGAACCTCAGAACCTTCTCCTTGCTTAATCTCTCCCAATACCTTATTAATCTCTTTTAATCCCAAATCCACTGTATTCCTGATTGCTATTGTCAATGTACTCAATACCTTATTTACCGCACTTGCTACTGCTCCATTGACTGCATTTGCTGATTTCTCTTCATTCTTCGCTGCAAACTTACCATCTTTTGCCATTCCTCTCAATGCTATCCCTCCTGCTATTACTGCATCTTTCTTTGCTGTAGCCTCTTTAATCTCTTTTTTATCATTAACAACTGGCGCAATAGCAATTTCTGCTGCATCTGTTGCTTTCTCAATTCCATTAGCACTATCAGCTTTAGGATCTTCCTTAGACTTTGCTATTGCCTGCAATATATCAGACCCACTTACTGCTCCAATGCTTGCTGATGCTTTTGCAATATTTTCCTCTTTGGCATCAGCCTTACCAGCATCATTAACAAATAGTGTTCCAATATCTTTCTTATCATCCCCTGTTTTACTAGCATGCGCACTACCTTCATTATCTTTCAACACTACTCCAACAATTGCCTTTATTCCTTTTACTAACGAAACAACTGAATTTTTGTCAGCAGCTACCGCTGCTTGCCCTGCACTAGTAGCACCACCAATAGCATCATTACCACTAGCACCCCCAGCTGCTTCTTTTGCCCCTTCTTCGATCTTACTTATCTTCCCAATAAATTCTTCTACCTTCTCTTTCACCTTTACATAATTCCCATTCTTTTCTAAAATCTCCCCCAATTTCACTTTTACTGTTTTCATTGTATTCTCAATTTTACTAAAATATTTCCCTATATCTTCTTTCTTTGTTTCTGCCTTTATCCCCAATGTCCCTGTAATCATATCCCCAAAACTCACAAAAACTTCCAAAAATCCTTTCCCTAAATTTGCAATCGACCCTAGAAATTGGCTCTTCGCCTTCTCTTCTTCCAACATCCCATTATTACATCCCATCATCACCACCATCACTACCATCACCATTATTCCTTTTACTATTCTTTTACTTCCCTTCTCTCTTCCCTTCTCTCTTCCCTTCTCTCTATACTCGCTTATACACTCTTCTATATTTCCTATTCCTTTCTTCTCTTTCATTCCTTTCTTAGCCTCCTTGTTTTTTTTATTATTTTCTAGCTTTGCTCTTAAGGAAGCCAAAAAAATATGACTTATATAACACATACAATACTGCAAATAAAAAAAGAGAGCTTTATTGCTCCCTTTGCCAAAATTCTTACATAATAACTTTAACTATATTTCAATATATAATAATTCACCTATTAATTAACCTTAGACTCAGAACCTTCCTCTTGTTTAATCTCTCCTAATACCTTATTTATCTTTTTTAATCCTTCATCCACTGTATTCCTGATTGCTATTGTCAATGTACTCAATACCTTACTTACTGCACTTGCCACTGCTCCATTGACTGCATTTGCTGATTTCTCTTCACCCGTCTTATCAACAAATTTACCATCCTTTGCCATTGCTCTTAACTCTATTCCTGCTGCTATTACTGCATCCTTCTTTGCCTCATCAACCGTAATCTCTTTCGTGATCTTCCTTCTTAGCAGCCGCAATATCAGCAGCATTTTTTGCGGTTTCAACCTTAGGATCATTAGAAACTGAATCAGACTTAGCTATTGCCTGCAATATATCAGCTCCACTTACTGCTCCTATTGACGCACTTGCCGCTGCTGCTTGCGCTTCTGTTCCATCATTAGCATTACTCCCAAACAATTTACCAACTGATTTCTTATCTTCACCTGTCTTAGTAGCATTAAAATTTCCCTCATTTTTTAAAACTATATCAACGATTGTCTTAAAGCCATTAATAATAGAATTTATAGAATCTTTATTAGCTGGTACAGCATCCTCTCCTTGCTTAGCATTTCCAATAACATCATCACCTGTAGCCCCTTTCCCAGACTCCTTTGATCCTTCTTCAATCTTACTTATCTTCCCAATAAATTCCTCTACCTTCTCTCTCACCTCTCCATAACTTCCATGTTCATCCAAAATTTTACTTAATTTCACTTTCACTTCCTTCATTGTCTCTGCTATCTTACTAAAATATCCACCTATCTCACTTTTCTTTGTATCCGCTTTATTCCCCCAACGTCCCTGTTATCATATCCCCAAAACTCACAAAAACGCCCAAAAATCCTTTCCCTAAATTTACCATCTCACTCAAAAACACTTTCTCTGGATCCTTCCCTCCCCCACTATTACATCCCATCATAATCTCTATTACTCTATTCTCCCATTTATTAGTTTTAAATTAGTTAAGTGAAATATTAAGAACTTAGTTCTCTTAGTATCAATCATTGCTATTGGCTAAAGATATGTTTTGTTAGTTCTTTATTCATTGGTTATACATTTTTGAATAAGTTATTAAGTCTTAGTAATAATCGCTTATCAAGCAAGCCTCACCTCATAATAATTGTTCACACATGATCACAAAATGTTATTAAAAACAAAAAAAAGAAACCATCTCTCCTACATCAAGAAAAGATGGTTCTCTTTATGCTTAAGTAATTTGATTATTTTTATTTAATTTTTTGATTTATTTAGTAACAACAGACTGAGTAGCATCAGATTGACTAGCCTCAGCTCCACTAGTCTCAGAATATTTTATTCCCTTCACTGCTTCTCTTACTTTATCTAGATTGCTACTTACTGTTTTCCTAATTATTACATCAAGTATCCCTAGTACCTTATTTACTGCATTTATTGCTGCTGCTTTAACTGCTTCAACTTCACCAGCACCAGCATTAGCACTAAATTTACCACTCTTCACCATGGCTTTAAGAGCAACAGCTGCTGCTAGGTCAGCATTAGTAGCCGCACCAGCACCGTTAGCATGATTAGGTGTACCAACTGCTAATTCTCCAGCGCCTTTATTATTAGCATTATTTAGTTGAACAACATTAGCTTTAGCATTCTTAATCTTGTCAAGCATTGCCCATGGATCTGCTTTTGACACTTCAGCTGCTAGTTTAGGACCAGCATTAACACCAGCATCACCATTTGCAGTAAGTGCAGAAGTAGCACTGGAAGCAGCAGAATTCACTGCTTCACCAACATTGCCAGGCTTAACTTCTATATTAGATTTTTCCGCTAATTCAATAATATTTTTAACTTCTGTAACTATAGAGTCAACCCCATCCTTATCAGCAGCTACTGCAGCACCTGCACTAACAGTATCACCAATTCCAGCAACATCATTGGTTACATCAGCAAGTTTAATGAGTGAAGCAATTAATTGTTCAAAAACATCATTTGCTCCCTTTATGACACCCTTAACAACTTCAATTGTGTTTCCATCAGCATTCTTAGTTTTAGATATGTTAACTGCTAACTCTTTTAACTTGTTATTAGTTGTCGTAAGTCCATTTCCAAGCTTTTTAAAATGTTCTCCTATTTTACTTCTCGTATCTCCCGATTTAACTACACTAAATCCTAATGCATCTCCAACAGCACTCCCAAAAACACCAAAAATCTCCTGAAACCCTTCCCCAATCTTAACTAAAGAATCTAAAAAACTATTCTTCTTTTCCAACCCTATCTTCTCTTCTTCCAACACTCCATTATTACATCCCATCATCACTACCATCACCAGCATCATCATTACTTCTCTTATTCTTATCCCCTTTACTCTTCCACTTCTCTTCTCTCTTCCCTTCTCTCTATACTCGCTTATACACTCTTCTATATTTCCTATTTCTTTCTTCTCTTTCATTCCTTTCCTTCGCCTCCTTGTTTTTTTTATTTATTTTTAGCTTTTCTATCAAGGAAAATCAAAAAAACAAAATGGACACAACTATGAATTAACGGATAATAAATAACAAATGTTAGCAATAGCAAATAAAATATATCTTTTAGACAAAATAAAAATAAAAGATACTAAGAACTTAACTCCCAGTATCTTCCCGTTATAACTTTATTTACCTTATTTTATTATTCAGTCATATAATTTAACTATTGATTCTTAGCATCAGGAGCACTTCTATCAGACACCACAGGAATAGCATTAACATTAATTTTCATTGCTGCTTTTACTTCTTTAAGTCCTGCATCTATTATCTTCCTTATTGCTATTGTTAATGTATCTAATGCTTTAGTTACTGCACTAACAGCTGACCCTTTAACTGCAGTAATAACTTCAGCAGTTCCATCATTATCATTAGCAAATTTACCATTCTTTGCCATAGCTCGCAATGCCATAGCTCCTGCTATAGTGCCATCTTTTGCACTAGCAACAGTAGCATCACCTTTTTTCACTATAGCCTGCAGAATATCAGCTCCAGTTACTGCTCCTACTGCTTTTGATGCATCTTCTGCTGTCTTCTTTGCATTATCAGCAGAATTAATAGCAGCAGCACCAAATAATTTCCCTGCTTCTCCATCTCCAGCTGTTCTCGCATTAAAACCATCACTAGCTTTCTTATCATTCCCTACATCAGCCTTCCCTACACCTTTAAGTACTACTTCTACTATTTCTTTAATTCCTTTCACTAAACTATCAATATCACCAGCAGTACCTCCAGCATTATTATCAGCTACATTACCAATTGGTCCACTAGCATCACCAATAGCTTCACTTGCTGTCTTTGCTCCCTCTATTATCTTATCAAGTTTATTCTCAACTAATGTTTTCACTGCAGTAGCTGTAGCCTCAACATCTGGATTTCCTTCTTCCTTCATATCAGTAACAATTTTATTAAGTCCATCCTTTATCCCCTGCACAGTATCTTGAACCTTCTTAAAGTAATTCCCAACATCCGATTTCTTACTCTCCAAATTCAATCCCAATACACTCCCTACCATATCCCCAAAAGAAGTAAAAACATCTAAAAATTCATTACCCAAGCTCACTAAAGACTTCAAAAACTTATTCTTTCCCTTCTCTTCTTCCAACATCCCATTATTACATCCCATCACCACCATCATCACCATTATCACTTCTACTATTCTTCTTCCCCCCCTCCTTATCTTTAAAAGATTAAAAAGAAAAAAGATGATTTATACAAAAAAAGATAAGTTAAGAAACATACACAATAAATACAAATCAAAAAAGAGAACTAAAATAAGCCCTCCTAACTAATTAATACAATTTATATTATAAATATCCATAATCCCCCCCTTCTTTTATAAAAAGAAAATACTCCAACACATATCCACACGTATAAAGAGCATTTTCTTTACTTATTACATTACTTACTGATTCATATATAATTAAACGCTTTTCGATTTGCCTTTAACTAATATTTGCTCTGTCTGTTCTAAACATTGACTTACTATTACTTTAGAAATACTTTCTATTGCTTTTAATAATTTATTTACTGCGCTTACTCCTACTCCGTTAACCGCGTTTGTACTGGTTTTTGCTGCTGATGCATCTAGCTTACCGCCTTTAAGCAAAGAACGTAATGCTATTCCTCCTGCTAATGCTAATTTACTTGCATTTTGTGCATTGTCTGCTGTTGTTGCTGCTCCTGTTACTGCAAGTTTTACTGCATGTTTTGGTTGAGTTGCTGAACTGATGGTAGTTTCAGCAACAACATCTGAATCCTCAGCTGATGTTATAGCATATAACATGTCTTCACCTGTTACTGAAGTTACTATTGATAAAGCCTTGGCTGCATCTCCTTCAACGGCTCCTCCTCCCCCTGTTGTCTTTAGTACTTTACCTCCTTCTTTTTCCTCATTAGATACTGTTTCATTTTTAGATACAGTTGATTTTTTAACGCTAAAATTAACTATGCCCTTTAAAGCTTTTAATGCTCCCTTAACATCTTCTATACTAGAACCTACTCCTTCTACTGCTGTTGCTACATTTGCTGTAACACCACTTACTACCATACTTTCGTTAATAAGAGTTTGTAAAGAAGTAATATGCTTCTTTAATTCATTAAGTGTTTTCTTTGCTTGCCCTATACTTCCATCTTGAGATTCTTCAACATTGATTCCTACTTTACTTGCTACCTCTTGTACTTGATTAATCGCTTTATCTATTGCACTTACTAAGTCTTTGAATTTATCTGATATATCACTTTTTTTTGTTGAACTAGTAACTGAAATTCCTAAAGAATTTGTTATTAAATCTACAAATGCAGAAAATATAGATTTAGTTGTATCACCCAATTTCAAACCTCCAACCTCTTGTAGCCCTACCTCTTCTCCTTCCTTTACTCCTCCACTATTACATCCCATCACCACCATCACTACCATCACCATTATTCCTTTTACTATTCTTTTACTTCCCTTCTCTCTTCCCTTCTCTCTTCCCTTCTCTCTATACTCGCTTATACACTCTTCTATATTTCCTATTCCTTTCTTCTCTTTCATTCCTTTCTTAGCCTCCTTGTTTTTTTTATTATTTTCTAGCTTTGCTTTAAAAATAAAAAACAAATAAATGAGGCTTTATATAACATACACAATACTGCAAATAAAAAAGAGAGCTTTATTGCTCCCTTTAATAAGGTTCTTATTTAATTATTGCAACAACTATATTCAAATTCTACTACTTACCTGCTGCTTTTGGATCTCTTGCCTTATCTACTTCTTCCTTTACTTTCTCCAAAACATTCTTTACTGTCTTCTTCACTATTTCTTCTACTGCTCCCAATAACTTATTTACTGCGGTTATCCCTACTTTTTGTACTTCTTCTTTTCCTCCTGCTTGTCCATCTTGAGCTCCTGATGCCAATTTACCGTCTTCAACCAATGAACGTAATGCTATTCCTCCTGCTACTGCTGCTGCTTTTGCATCTGAAGCATTTGCTAAGTGAGCCGATGTTCCTCCTTTTGCAAATTCCAATGGAGTTGTACCTGAAGTTGCATTACCTGTCAAAGCCACAACCCTATTTTCTGTAGATTTCACTATTGATGCCAGCATTTCTTCTCCAC
>NZ_AYOU01000112.1 GCF_000500065.1 Borrelia hispanica CRI
TTCTGATTCTAATGATTCTGATTCTGATGATGTAACTAATGTAACAAGTGAAGAAGAAAATTATTGTAATTTGAGTATTATTTTTTTTACGGACGAAGGTCAGTTTTTTGATCTTACGCCTTATGCAAATATATCAAGTATTTCTTTAGAACTTAAGATTGTAGATCCCACATTAAAGACCGCGTCAAGTAGTTTTAGATTTGATGCAGGTGGACTTTCAGATGAATTTTTAGATTTTCTATTTTTCAGAAAAGAAGATGTATATGTGCAGGTTAAGGATGGTAACAAACCGTTATTCAAGGGGATTTTAGAAAAATTTTTCAATCGCGAAGTTTTGAACTCAACTCAAACTATTAACTTTGTAGTGAACGATTATTCTAAGCTTCTCAATATTGTTTTTGAAAAACCCATTCAATTTCCGATTAATTTCAATCCTGATTGGCTGTATGTGTATAATCCTTTGATCAAAGAACAATCCCTAGTACATCTAATTTTGGGCAAAACTAAGCTTAATGATGCAATTGATGATGATGGCTCTGAGAGTATCTTGAATCGAGTTCCCGCTGTAATTATTGATGAGGGTGAGGATATACAGACAATTCTTTCAGCTTTGCTTTATGAGTTTGGATATGCATATACATTTACAGGTGATGGCAAACTGCAAATTTTACCTATTTGGAAAAGTGAAGTTATCAAGAAGGATGTAGCTTATTGTTCTATAGATGCGAATAGTTATGTTTTGTCCAAAAGTAGTTCTAGTAGTTATGATTCTAATAGGGTTATTTGGAGAGAAGGTAAATTTCAAACTAAAGAAGAGTCTATTTCACAAAAGCGACCACTGTATTCTGCCCCTTTTCAAAATTATGGGGGTAGTTATTATGTTTCAGTTTTGCAAAAAGGAGTAGTATATCCTGATTTTGC
This sequence comes from Borrelia hispanica CRI, assembly GCF_000500065.1. Classification (NCBI taxonomy): domain Bacteria; kingdom Pseudomonadati; phylum Spirochaetota; class Spirochaetia; order Spirochaetales; family Borreliaceae; genus Borrelia; species Borrelia hispanica. The sequence continues at coordinate 922 of NZ_AYOU01000112.1, forward strand.
AGACAAAATAGGTAGTGTTGTGTATCAAGAGTATGATCCTAAATGGTTTGATACTGCTTATACATGGGATTTTACGAGAAAAGAAGTATGGCATAACCATTATGCTCTAAATGAGCATTTAGCTATAGTTTCGACGCATAATCTTGAAACACGATTTAGTGCCGATTCTGATATTAAGCTTGTTCACGAGGAGTATTATCCAACAAAAGCGCGCATTTGGTTCAAAAATACATCTTCAAGTCAAGGTTCTCGTTATATTTACTATGTTGATATATATGGTGATGTTTTCTATACTACTGCTCGTAATACACTGCAAACTGATAATGCTGATGATTTTTACAGCAAACGATTCGAATATTCTACCCGCTTTATTTTTGATTCTGGTTCAGCCGTCAGACTTTTTGAATTTCTAACTAATTTACGGGTCAAAGGGCACACAATAGTTAATTTCAGATCAATTCAAGAATTGCATCTTACAGATTTTGTACGTCTAAAGTTTGAAGATTCAGGATTCGAACATTTTTTCTTGATTCTTTCAAAGAAAATTACCGGATTTGATATGAATATAAGATTGTATGAGTATGAGGGTCTTACATGGGGAGATTATACGCATTATGATTATTTGACCACTTCTCAGCATATAGGTGCTCAATCTCATTTAGAAGCTGTTAGTGAAGTTGTAGTCGCGCCTTTTAATCATGAGTTTGTCGTGGATGATAATTTTCAAAAACCTCATTTTGTTGCAACAGGCTTTAAAGATGAAGTTACGATTCAGGAGGCTTTTGAATTTGCAAAACGTTCTTCAACAAGCAAAATAAGACTACTTCCAGGTGATTTTTACTTGTATGGATCATTGGATATATCTAATTTACAACTTAAAGGAGATTATGGAGTTGTTGTAAGAACTAGTGGTTTTGTAAAAGATGTACTTGTAGCAAACCGTTCTTGTAAGTTGTCAGACATGACTATATTTCATCAACCTATTAGTGAATTTTGGATCAAGGGAGGTTCACTTAATGATAGTGAACAGTTGGATTCGTATTTAGAAGACAAAGAGTTTATTGGTGTTTCTACTTTGAGATTGTGTTCAAGTTACAAGGTAAGAGAAAAAGAGAGAACTTCTATTTATGCAGTTGATTCTAGCTTTATGTATTTAAAGAATATTATATTTCGCAACAACCGGGCTTTGGCATTAAAAGCCAACGGTGTTCAAAAAATTCTTTTTGAAAATGTTATTTTCAAGGATACAAATCAAGGCTTTGTTATTGATGATGTTAGTAATATGACACTTATTGGGGTTGAGATTGATTCTAATAAGAAGGCATCGGTTGCAAGTGGATTGAATGTCATCATTAGGGGTGGTGTTGTCAAGGCTAATGAAAATGGTTTACATCTAAAGCAATTTTCAAGCATCAAGGTTAATGGTGTTGAATTTAGCAATAATAAGGGTATTGCATTCAATATTAGTGATATTGTAAATGCGAGACTTTCTGAAAATAACTTCATAGAAAATAAAGTGGGATTAAAGGGTAGTTCTTTTGTTGATTTGTTAGTAAAAGATTTTTTTGTAAAGAATGAGCTTGGTATTTCTTTGACAAAGAAGTCTGATGTTGAATCTAGAATTGTTGATTTGAGTACTTACCAAGAGAATGTTAAGGACAAAGAGGAGGCTGCTTAATGGCTATTAGTGATGATGATTTTGAAGATATCAAAAAACGATTACAAGCTGATAATGTAAAAATCCAATTTGGAGTTGGAAATATGGAACAAGCAAAGACTTATGTTGGTAAACTTGGTGAGCCTATTGTAGTAGAAGATAAGGGTTTGTTTGCAATTTGTGATGGTAAGAGTAGTGAGAATCGAAAGTATTATCCGATCAATAAGGGACTTCCGCCAGTTTTAGATGATACTTTGGATTCTTATATACAGGATTTGGTTGAGCGATGTTTAGAGAATACTTATCCAGGCTTTTTGACGGCTGAATTTGCACGAGAAGGTTCACATTTGACCCGTTCTAAGTTGATTGAAGCTTTTGAAGCAACAAAGAAATTTTGTTTGCCAGATGGTCGCAGTCTGCCTGAAGGATGCTTTGTACGAGAGAAATTTGGAATATATTCTGCACCAAGTCTGTCGGGTAGATTTCTGAGGCACTATGATCCTCATGGATCTTATGATTATGTTCGGAGTATTGGTGATACTCAAAGTGATTCTTTTCGAAAACATGATCATTCTATAGATAACAGTAGTATTAGTTTTGATGGTTATCTTATTAAAAGTTTTTGGAAACTTAAGCGTTCTGGAGATTGGTCTACTGGTGATTATAGGTTTGTATATAATATGGAATTTGGCGATTATATTTCGAAATATAAATTTCCAGATTATACGGAATACTATGGGGATAGTGAAACTAGGCCTGTAAATTTAGCCTATTTGTCTTTTTACAGGTATGATTGGTAAGTTTCATGAGTAGTATTAGTCATAAAGATTATGAAGATATAAAGTCTCGACTTTCAGACAAATCTACCCGCATACAATTTGGGATTGGAAGTTATCTTGATTCTAAAGGTTATACAGGATCTGTTGGTGAACCTATTGTGTTGAAAGACAAAGATGTGTTTGGAATTTGTGATGGTAGTAGTATTGCAAATCGACGTTATTATCCAATGAATAAGGATATATCATCTATTTTAGATGATAATTTGGATGCTGTTTTAGAGCATACGATAGATTTTTTCATTGAAAAGGTTCCTGTTGGCACTTTGACGGCTAAATTTCCGGTTGAGGGTTCAAAGTTGAATAGGGCTAAACTCATTGAAGCATTTTCTAATACCAATAGATTTTGTCTGCCAGATGGTAGAAGTTTGCCATCAAATTGTTATGCAACTAGAGTTTTAGGTATAACTTCTGCACCAAGTCTTTCAGGTAAATTTCTAAGGCAATATGATGCTTCAAATTCAAGAAGTTTAGGTGATACTCAAAGTGATTCGTTATATAGGCATAGGCATGGCACAAATTATCGAAGCAAAGTTTCCTATTATGATAGATTTGATCAATGGTTAGTGAGAACCTTTAGTGTAGCTAGACGTGATTCTAGTTGGTACTGGAAAGATGGCCCTTATGATTTTGTATTTGACATAGATATAGGTGATTATATTTCGCGTTATAAGTTTCCAAGTCGTACACGAGAGTATGGTGATAATGAGACTAGACCTAAAAATTTAGCTTATTTGTCGTTTTTTCGTTATGATCTGTGAATCAATGTAGAAGGAGTTTTGAGGTTGAGCGAAGAATTTGATTGTAAAAAATTCTTGAAAGAAGCTGTTGAAAGTCATTTTCAACCATTAGGTGAGATGGCTTCTTCTCGTGAAGCATTAGTAAAAGTCTTTGTATCTAAGATGGTTGAGTTTTCCAATAGCAATGTTTTAGCAACAAGTCTTCATGCATTTAGAGTGTTTTTTGCTTCGCTTGATATGAATGAATTTGAAGATTTGGTTTTGGACATTATCAATAAAGAAAAGTTGTCTTTGAGTAATTTGGAGGGTTCTGTTATTGATAGTTGTGCATATACTGAGGGTGAGATTGGGCGTGTTATTAAGAAGAATAATAACGAAGCAGGATAGTAAATGGTGAAACTTAAGCGACTTCCAGTTTATTACAATGCGTATAAAAATAAACCCGAAGCTGAGATTTTCATATACTATTCAAGTCGGGGAACTGGTAAAACTTACGATATTGCTACTGTTAATCTTGAGAGAAAGTTCGCTAAGGATGGTGGTGATACTTTAGCAGTTCGAAAGAAGAAAAACAAAACTACCCAATCCATTCATAAAGAGATTTTAGAATTGCTTGACAGGTACAAATTACGTCGTGAATTTACTATAAGCAAAGCTAAGATAGAGACAAAAAAGTTGATATATGGACGTAAGCGTGCATTTGTATTTGAAGGTGGTCATGATACAACAGACTTAAAATCATATGCTCACTTCAAAGATCTTTGGTTAGAAGAAGCTAATCAGTTTACAGAATCTGATATTGAAAAACTTATTCCGACAATGAGAGAAAGAGGTGGTAGAATCTATATGTCGAGCAATCCAGTTCCGCGTTCTCATTGGCTTTACAAACGTTATATTGCAAATGAAGATAATCCTTCAGTGTGTGTGATCAAAAGTACTTATAGAGACAATCCATTTTTGAATGGAGGCGATGTTAATTCTTGGTTAGAGAAACAAAAACTTGCGTATCATGGCAATGATATTGGGTTTAGAATTGAAGTTTTAGGTGAAGAATTTGAATTTGGAACTGCTAGATTTATAAAACAGTTTAAAGTGTGCGATGAAAGTTTGATATCTAGAGTACAAGGCAGTTTTTACACTGGAGTGCACATAAAAGGAAATAGAGTTTGCTTGATAGAAATTCTTGTTGGAAGACTTGGTTATCTGCCACTAACAGTTGTAACTAATGCTAGTAGTAAAGTATTACTTTCAAGCGAAGATTATCAGCTTGAATTTGCGCGTTTTAGGGGAACTTTTGTTTTACCACATACTAGACAAGAGCTAAGATATGTTTTGTCTCGTTTTGGTAGAGGTTCTTTGATGGCTAGAAATCGTAGTCTGTATGTTCTCTCAGATTATCTTATCCCCAATAATTTGAATGTTGTAAAAAAAGAAGAGACCGAAGACGTAATTTTAGAGTTTCATGACACTGAATATTATTATGATGAGTCTTTTTCTAGTGAGAGTGGTATAGCTACAAATATTGTTATGCAAAGAGATTTACAGTATATACCAGCATTTTTGAATGCTGTGTCCATTTTTACGTAATTGGGCTACGGAGGTTTGATTGTTTAAGTTTAATTTTTTTAAAAGGAATTTTGATAAGAGTGCTGCTTCAAATTCAATATTTTATCCGACAAGCAGCAGTTGTTTGAATAGAGATTCGTCAAGACTTTCTCATCAAGTAGCAGAAATATATGCAGGATTTGCAGCATCTAGAGACATTGAGCACAAAAAAGGAGATGGGCTTGATGTGCTTTTTGATAACAATTTTAGAAGCGTGATCAAAAAGATGGTCTACACCTCAATTATTTCGGGGGAAAGTGCTTTTTACATAGTAGTTCCTGATTCTGAAGATCCCCGCACACCATTGAAGGATGGTTTTGAATCTCGTTGTTTCAATTTTGGTGAGGTTTGTGATGCAGATGATTTTTCTGTTGATCATATACATCCGACTCGTGTTATCAAAATGAAGTCGTCATTTTTGAATTTTTCGGCTTTAGAGAAGAGTAGTCGCATGATGAATTCTTTGCTTGATGAGACGGTTGGTTTTTTGAAGGTTAACAATTTTACTTTTCTAAAATCCGCAACTTTGCCATCAATCAAAGATATGACGGCACATGATCTTTCTGAACTTAAGAAAAATGTAGAAGGGGTTTTGGATAGTAATCATAAAATGATGATACTTGGTAAAGAAGATGATATTGCAAATATTACACGTTCTGTAAGTCCTATAAGAGATGCATTTGAGATTATTGTGTCTGATGTGACGCTCTATTCTGGAATTCCTAAAGAAGTACTATATCCCACATCTCCGTCTGGGGAGGGAAGTGTTGGAAATTATGACATATTCTATCTGAATATTGAGCAAATATGTAAGTTAATGATGGCGCCTTTTATCAATGCAGTTCTGAAGAAATTTAGACTTGAATCTAATTGGCAATTTAAGGCTGTGAAGCCGATTAGTCAAAAAGAACAAGCTGATATTGAAGAGAAACATGCGCGTACTCTGTCTTTATATGCAGATATTTTAGAAAAGGCTAATGAGATGGGTAATTTAGATCTTGTGAACAAAATTCAGTTTGAACTTAACGAATTTTTGCAAGTTTAGTGAGAATTGATTTATGTAAGTTGTTTGACTTTGGAAAAAGGAGGTAAATATGAAAAGTGAACAATTAGATGATATTTCTTTATCAACTACCAATAATTTTGCTTCTGATGTTGGTAATAGAGAAAGTGTAACAATTTCTTTTGAAGAGTATGAAAAGTTGATCTCAGATTCTAAGAGAATACCAGAGATAATTCAGGATTTTGAGAAGAGATTAGCAGAAGGTGAGAGAGATAAGAAACAAGCTGAAAAGAAGGCCGAACTTAATGCATTCAGGGATTCTAAGATTTTGTCACAATTACAGGATGCGTCCAAGCAGTATGATATTTCTCCAGAATTTGAAAAGGTTAGTAGTATCAAGGATGCAAAGTTGGCATTTTTAGATGCTATGAAAAGAAAATATGATATTAAGTTCAAGTAGATGAATCTGGAGATCTTGATGCACAGATTGATAATATGAGTTTCCTTGTACAACAACTTACAGCTTACAAGCAAATGAATAATGCACGTGGTAGATCTGTTGGAGAGATTGTAAATAATACCATGGCACAGAGATATAAAGATAAAATTGCTAATGTTGGGTTTGCGCATGCATAAATTTAGTTTTTCCGGTTCAGAAAAAAGTTTTTTACCAGGATTTGAACATAAGAGTGGAATTCATGAAACTGAGTCTGCAATAGTTGATGCTGATTCAGAGGCTATATTGCCTGGGGATTTAGTAATAGTTAGTAAGTCCTCTAATATGGGAGATATTTTGGTAAAAAAAGCAACATCTAGTACTACAAACACTGATGTTGTTCGTGGATTTGCTATGAAAAAGACCTATATACCTTCATATGAAACAGAAAAGTACTTACCAGGAGAAGTTGTTCCTATTAGAAGACGTGGTGAAGTAGTAGTAACTCTTGATACATCATATACAACTCCTAAAATTGGGCATTATGTCTTT
>NZ_AYOU01000113.1 GCF_000500065.1 Borrelia hispanica CRI
CAGTTAATTGGGGCTTTAACTAAATTGGCTGGTGTAACTAATGATGGTGATGATATTGGTCATAATGATAATGCCGCTGCTGCTGGTGCTGAAGAAGTTAGTGTTAAAACTATTATTGCAGAAGTTAAAAACATAATTGATATAGCAGAGAAATCTGGAGTGAAAATTGATGCAGGGAATGCTGGTGGACAAGTAACAGCTGCTAATAATACCGCTGCTCCTGCTGTATTTGGTGGTCATAATAATGCAGCTGCTGGTGCTGGTGCTGGTGATAAGCTAGCATCTGAAGTGTCAAAAGCTGATCCATGGGCGATGATTGACAAGATTAAGAATGCTACCGCTACTGCTCCTGTTACTCTTGCTGCTAACAATAATCATGAAGTCGGAACATTAGTAGCTGCTAATGCTAATGCTAATAATAATAACTATGGTGTAAAAACCAATGCCGATTTAGCAGCGGCGGTAGCTCTTAAGGCCATGACTAAAGGTGGTAAATTTAGACCTGATAATGGAGATGTTGGTGCAGTGAAAGCAGCAGCCGCAAGTGCAGTAAATAAGGTATTAGGCATCCTTGATGTAATAATTAGGAAAATAGTAAGTAGCAATCTAGAGAAAGTAAGAGAAGCAGTAAAGGGAATAAAGGATTCTGAGATTTCTGGGATAAATGCTCCAGAAGCTGGTACTACTCAACCTATTGCTAATAATTAAATAATAAAGTTATTTTAAAGGGAAACACTTTTCTTTTTATAGAGGAGATTTGTTTTCCTTTTTTTGTATTTTAGTATCTTAAATAAGTTAAGAGAGAGTTATTTCTTTTGATTAAATTTGTAATATCTTCAATAACATCACTGGTACGGTACCTGTAGTAGTAACATATTCCTAATTCTTTATAAAAATACTGTTTATTGAAACTAAAAGTCTTATGTCTTAGCTTGGGGGGAATGATTTTATAAATGTTTTTATGTCTTTTGGGGATATACTTCTGCAGTTAAAGGATCGGGGGCTAGCAAGTGCTGTTAATAAACATCATTAACATTAATTTTCATAGCTCTTTAATATTTTCTTAAGTCCTATATCAATTGTTTCTCTCATTGCTATAATTAATTTATCTAATACTTTATATCACTGCTGATAATAAGACACCTAAAACTAAAAGTAAATAACAGAATTCATACAAAATAAATAAACAAATAATAAGAGTTGTTAAAGAGAAACACTTTTCTCTTTAATGAGTAAAGTTATTTTCCTTTTTTGTATTTTATTATGTTTGATTACACATTTCTCATTTTTTTGTTTGATAATTGTCTTTTCTTCATTCTTTGTTCATTGATGTTGTAAGATTTTGTAAAAAATATAATGAATTATAAAAAGTAAGCTTTAATATTTATATGAGATATCTTAGTTATTTTAAGATACTTAATGGTTCCCAGGTATAATATTAATTTAGTATGGTATAAAAAAATACATTAAAACTTGCGAAAAGCCAATATCTTACATAATAGTATATATAAAAATGTAGAAAAGTCTAGCTTGAATAGAGAAAAAATGTGCAGTAGTTGCGTATCGTTATATAAATTATATTTCAATAAATCGTATCATCGATTTGATTTGCCCTTGTTTGCTTTTTATTAGTTTTGCCTTTTAGTCTTAATAAAACATGCAAAAAAATTGTTGCTGATATGAAAAGAGAGGAAAATCCGAATGCTGAGGGAGTAGAGAGTGCAGTAAAGAAATTAGTTAGTGAGACACTTGATAAGATAATTGATGGAGAGGCTATTGGTGATGCTAGTGACTTAATTGGTAATGTTGCTGTTGGTGGTAATAATGCTGCTGGGGCCGGAGCTAAGGGTGATGGTGTTGAAAGCTTAGTAAAGGGATTTAAGTCAATTGTGGATATAGTACTTAAGGACAAAGGAAGTGCTTAAGGCTGGAGATGGTAAAAAAGCCGATGCTCTTGGAGCAAGAGGTGCTAATGCTGGTGATGCAGGAAAATTATTTGGAAATACTGGTAATGCTGGTGCTATTGATACTGATGCTAATGCAAAGAAGGCAGCAGCAGATGCAGTTAAAGCAGTTGGAGCAATAACTGGTGCTGATATTTTGCAAGCTATTTCTGAAGGTGGTGGTGATGCAGCTAAGTTAGCTGAGCATAATGTTTCTTTTCAAGTTACTGGTGTTGCTTCTGATATTAAAGATGCTGTTATAGCAGGGGGGATAGCATTAAGGGCAATGGCAAAAGGTGGTAAATTTGCTAATGAGAAGGATAATGCTAATAGTGATGTTGTGAATACAGTTAAAGGGGCGGCTGTTAGTTCAGTAACTAAGGCATTGGATACATTAACGATAGCAATAAGGAAAATAATTGATGCAGGACTTAAAGAAGTACAGAATATATCCTGACGCTAATCAAAAGAAATATTTTTCAAAAGTATTTGGATGCGTAAGATTTTTGTATAACAAAATGTTAAGTGATAAGAAAGATTATTATGAAAAAAATAAACAAAGTCTTATTACTTATCCAAGCAAATATAAAGAAGAATTTCCATTTTTAAAGGAAGTTGATAGTTTAGCTCTTTGCAATGCCCAACTTGACTTAAATTCTGCGTATAGTAATTTTTTTAGAGAAATTAAAAAAGGAAATAGAACACAAGGATTTCCTAAATATAAAAGTAAGAAAAATAGACAAACCTTTAGAACTAATAATCAAAAAAACTCAATAAGAATAGAAAATGATTATATAAAGCTACCTAAAATAGGATTTGTAAAATTAGCTCTACATAGGAATATTAAAAGCAATGAACTTATTAAAAATGTAGTAGTAGAAAAAGATACTGATGATAAATATTATATTTCAGTAGCAGTTGAGTGCTTAGATGTTAAAAATAACGATAAAACTAAATGCAATAAAAAAGAGATAGTTGGTATTGATATGAGCATGAGGCATTTTTTAGTAAGTAGTGGGGGTGAGAAAATCAATCATCCCAAATGTTTACTAAAAAATGAACGTAAA
>NZ_AYOU01000114.1 GCF_000500065.1 Borrelia hispanica CRI
TAAGTACTATATCCACAATTGACTTAAATCCCTTTACTAAGCTTTCAACACCATCACCCTTAGCTCCGGCCCCAGCAGCATTATTACCACCAACAGCAACATTACCAATTAAGTCACTAGCATCACCAATAGCCTCTCCATCAATTATCTTATCAAGTGTCTCACTAACTAATTTCTTTACTGCACTCTCTACTCCCTCAGCATTCGGATTTTCCTCTCTTTTCATATCAGCAACAATTTTTTTGCATGTTTTATTAAGACTAAAAGGCAAAACTAATAAAAAGCAAACAAGGGCAAATCAAATCGATGATACGATTTATTGAAATATAATTTATATAACGATACGCAACTACTGCACATTTTTTCTCTATTCAAGCTAGACTTTTCTACATTTTTATATATACTATTATGTAAGATATTGGCTTTTCGCAAGTTTTAATGTATTTTTTTATACCATACTAAATTAATATTATACCTGGGAACCATTAAGTATCTTAAAATAACTAAGATATCTCATATAAATATTAAAGCTTACTTTTTATAATTCATTATATTTTTTACAAAATCTTACAACATCAATGAACAAAGAATGAAGAAAAGACAATTATCAAACAAAAAAATGAGAAATGTGTAATCAAACATAATAAAATACAAAAAAGGAAAATAACTTTACTCATTAAAGAGAAAAGTGTTTCTCTTTAACAACTCTTATTATTTGTTTATTTATTTTGTATGAATTCTGTTATTTACTTTTAGTTTTAGGTGTCTTATTATCAGCAGTGATATAAAGTATTAGATAAATTAATTATAGCAATGAGAGAAACAATTGATATAGGACTTAAGAAAATATTAAAGAGCTATGAAAATTAATGTTAATGATGTTTATTAACAGCACTTGCTAGCCCCCGATCCTTTAACTGCAGAAGTATATCCCCAAAAGACATAAAAACATTTATAAAATCATTCCCCCCAAGCTAAGACATAAGACTTTTAGTTTCAATAAACAGTATTTTTATAAAGAATTAGGAATATGTTACTACTACAGGTACCGTACCAGTGATGTTATTGAAGATATTACAAATTTAATCAAAAGAAATAACTCTCTCTTAACTTATTTAAGATACTAAAATACAAAAAAAGGAAAACAAATCTCCTCTATAAAAAGAAAAGTGTTTCCCTTTAAAATAACTTTATTATTTAATTATTAGCAATAGGTTGAGTAGTACCAGCTTCTGGAGCATTTATCCCAGAAATCTCAGAATCCTTTATTCCCTTTACTGCTTCTCTTACTTTCTCTAGATTGCTACTTACTATTTTCCTAATTATTACATCAAGGATGCCTAATACCTTATTTACTGCACTTGCGGCTGCTGCTTTCACTGCACCAACATCTCCATTATCAGGTCTAAATTTACCACCTTTAGTCATGGCCTTAAGAGCTACCGCCGCTGCTAAATCGGCATTGGTTTTTACACCATAGTTATTATTATTAGCATTAGCATTAGCAGCTACTAATGTTCCGACTTCATGATTATTGTTAGCAGCAAGAGTAACAGGAGCAGTAGCGGTAGCATTCTTAATCTTGTCAATCATCGCCCATGGATCAGCTTTTGACACTTCAGATGCTAGCTTATCACCAGCACCAGCACCAGCAGCTGCATTATTATGACCACCAAATACAGCAGGAGCAGCGGTATTATTAGCAGCTGTTACTTGTCCACCAGCATTCCCTGCATCAATTTTCACTCCAGATTTCTCTGCTATATCAATTATGTTTTTAACTTCTGCAATAATAGTTTTAACACTAACTTCTTCAGCACCAGCAGCAGCGGCATTATCATTATGACCAATATCATCACCATCATTAGTTACACCAGCCAATTTAGTTAAAGCCCCAATTAACTGACCAAAAACTTCATTTGCTCCTTTAATGGAACCCTTGACAACTTCAATTGTGCTCACATCAGCATTCTTTGCACCAGAAATTTCACCTACTAGCCCTTTTAACCTTTCATTAATCCCTTCCAAACCCTTTTTTATCTTTTCAAAGTGTTCTCCTACCTTACTTCTCTTATCCCCCGATTTAACAACATTAAACCCTAATACATCCCCTATTGCACTCCCAAAAACACCAAAAATCTCCTGAAACCCCTGTCCTATCTTCACTAATGACTCTAAAAAACTATTCTTCTTTTCCAACCCTATCTTCTCTTCTTCCAACATCCCATTATTACATCCCATCACCACCATCACTTTTCTGCTCTGTCTCTTTTTCTTCCTTTCCATTCTCATTACCCTCCTATTTTTTTGCAGATTTTATTAAGACTAAAAGGCAAAATTAAGAAAAAGCAAACAAGGGCAAATAAAATCAATCATTGATTTTATTGAAATATAATTTATATAACGATACACAACTACTGCACATTAAATAAAAGAGCTCTATCTTCTCTCTCTCTTATCTGCTTTTCTTTAATCAAGCTAGACTTTTCTACATTTTTAATATACACTTATTGCGTAAGACATCGACTTTTTATAAGTTTCAATATATGTTTTTATACTATACTAAATTAATATTATAACTGGATTCCATTAAGTCTCTTAAAATAACTAAGATATTTCTTACAAAATCTTAGAACTATACAAATCTGTACAATTTTATACAACAAACCGAATATTTTTAATTAAAACATCTTAGATAATTATCAATAATATAAAGATAGAAGACATTCTAGAATAATCTCCAAGCTTGCCTCCTATTCTTACTTTCGTTACTTTTAACAACCTAATATAACTGTCTATCTTAATTCTGTCCTGCCGCTTTTGGATCTCTTGCCTTATCTACTTCTTGCTTTACTTTCTCAAGTACATTCTTTACTGTCTTCTTCACTATTTCTTCTACTGCTCCCAATAACTTATTTACTGCGGTTATTCCTACTTTTTGTACTTCTTCTTTTCCTCCTGTACTACCATCTGCCGCTCCTGATGCCAATTTACCGGCTTTAACTAATGAGCGTAACGCTATTCCTCCACTCACTGCACTTGCTAACGCTACATCTTGTGCTAAATGAGCTCCATTACCTCCGACTGCAAATTCCAATGGAGTAGTATTTGCGGTTACATTATTTGATATTTTAACAACCTTATTTTCTGTTGATGAAACTATTGATGCTAGCATCTCCTCTCCACTTACACTCGATAATATTACTGCTGCTTTACCTGCATCATTTACCCCCGCTTTGTTATCTGTAGCCAATATCTTAGCTCCATCCTTATTATCTGCATTACTTAACTTTACTGATGTACTCGCCGATTTTGGCTTTGCCACACCTTCTACCTCTGCTGTATCTACAATTCCTTTCAATGCTTTAAATGCTCCTTTTAATGCATCTGCACCTGCTGTTACTCCTGTTGCATCAGTTGCTGCATCACCTACTGGCTTAGAATCACCTATTGCTCCTAAAGAATTTACATATCCTTTTAACACATTTAAAACCCCCTTAGCTGCATCAACTGCTTTTCTAATAGACTTATTTGATAGCCCTTCTTTATCCCCACCTGTGTCTGCTTTTTTAGCCACCTTTTCTAACTCTTCTGAGGCTTTCTCAAGCTTTGTCCCTAGGTCTATAAAATATCCCCCTACATCTTCTTTCTTTGTCCCTACTTGAGTAGTAAATCCCAATACATCTGACATTAACTCAATAAATGCATAAAAAACATTCTCTGCACTCCTCCCTATTTCCATCATTGCTCCACTTAACCCACTCCCGTCTCCTCCTGCTGCTCCTTCTCCCTTTACTCCTCCACTATTACATCCCATCATCACCACCATCACCATCACCATCATTACTTCTCTTATTCTTATCCCCTTTAATCCTCTTTTACTTCCCTTCTCTCTTCCCTTCTCTCTTCCCTTCTCTCTATACTCGCTTATACACTCTTCTATATTTCCTATTCCTTTCTTCTCTTTCATTCCTTTCCTTCGCCTCCTTGTTTTTTTATATTTTTAGCTTTGCTAGCTTTTCTTTAAAACTTAGTAATAAACAAAAACAAAATGGATACAACCATGAATTAACGAATAATAACTAACAAATGTTAGCAAATAAAATATTATCTTCTCCACACAATAAAATAAAAGATACTAATTATGTAAGATATTGGTTTTTTAAAAGTTTTAATGTATCTTTATGCCATACTAAATTAATATATATTAATATATATAATATATATAATTGGACACCATTAAATAGCTTAAATAACTAAAATATCTCATATAAGTTAAAGCTTACTTTTTATAATTCATTATACTTATATTTTTTACACAATCTTGCAATTATACAAATCTGTACAATTTTATACAATCAACCGAACATTTTTAATTAGAAATATTAGATAATGACTAATAAACGACAACTAAAACTACATCTTTATTTGACATAATAAAAACAAAAGATACCAAGAACTTAACCCTTAGTATCTTTGCTTTATAACTTTATCTATCTTATTTTACTATTTAGTCATATAATTTTATTAAACTTATTAAATTACTAATTTTTAGCACCAGAAGCATCCTTATCAGACACCACAGGAGTAGCATTAGCATTAATTTTCATTGCTTCTTTTACCTCTTTAAGTCCTGAATCTATTGTACTTCTTATTGCTATTGTGAGTGTATCCAATACTTTAGTTACTGCACTTATTGCTGCTCCTTTAATTGTAGAAGCAATAACTCCTCCTGCATCAGAATTATTAGCATTAGCAAACTTACCACCCTTTGCAATCGCTCGCAATGCTATACCTCCTGCAACTTCTGCATCTTTAGGTGCAGCAACACCATCAACATTAGCTGCATTATTAGAAGAATTTTTAGCTAACTTAGCAGCAGCACCATTGTCCTTAATCATGGCTTGCAATATATCAGCACCGGTTACCGCTCCTACTGCTTTAGAGGCGTCTGCTGCTAATTTTTTTGTATTATCTTCATTGCCACCAGAATTATCAGAAGCAAATAATTTAATGGCCCCACTATTATTTCTTATAGCAAGATCCTCAGCTTTGTTATTATCTCCCGCCTCAGCATTGCCTTTACCTTTAAGCACTACATCTACAATATCTTTAATTCCCTTTACTAGTTTATCAACATCCCCAGCACCTCCATTATTCTGAGCAGCACCAGCAGTAGCAACATTAGCAATGAATTCACCAGCATTACCAATAGCCTCTTTAGCAGTCTTTGCTCCGTTAATTATCTTATCAAGTGTGTCACTAACTAACTTCTTTACTGAAGTCTCAGTAGCCGCAAAATTAGGATTTCCCCCTGTCTTCATATCAACAACAATTTGTTCAAGTGCTGTTTTAGTTCCTTCTACAGTCTCCTGGACTTTCTTAAAATATTTCCCCACATCTGACTTCTTAGTCTCAGTACTAAACCCCAATACACTCCCCACCATATCCCCAAATGAAGTGAAAACATTCAAAAACTCATTACTTACATTAACTAATGACTGCAAAAATTTATTCTTCCCTTGCTCTGCTTTTAATACTCCACTATTACATCCCATCACCACCATCATCACTTTTACCATTTTTACCCTTTTTACTTCCTTCTTACCTTTTATTTCATTTTTTATCATACTTTTTTCGATTCCTACTTTTTATATCTGTTTAGCTATAAATAAAAAAGAGAGCTAAACATAAGCTAAGCTCTCTTCACCAATTTTTTTATAAAAGAATTTATAATTTATACTCTATCTTCCTTATCATTAAGGCTTAACAACAACATCTTTAGCAGAAGTTGTAAGCTCTTTAATTACATCCGATACAAAAGATTTAGCAGTAGCTAACAACCCATCGATTTCTATATTTAAATCAACAAGTTCTTGTGCGCCTTTAGTTTTAGAACCATTATTCCTATCTATGGCTTCCTTTGCATTAGCACTAGAAACAGCTGCTGAAGCCACACCAAGAGTAGCATTTTCTGACTTCAATTTATTTAAAAATGCCGTACTTTTCTGCTTCGCAGAAGTAACTTTATCCTTCATCCCAACAAATTTTTCAGCTTTACCCTCCAATGTTGCCAATTTAGACTCCGCATCAGACATTATTTGATATGCCCCTGCAAGCAATGTTCCATTTAAATTATCATTATCATCTTGAAGACCACCTGCTTGAATTTTCTTTTTAATAGCTTTAGCCAACTCGTCAATAGATTTAACTAAAGTATGAACTTCCTTGACATCTTCTACAAAAACAACAGCCTCTCCTATCTTTTTACTTACTACCTTTAAATCAATTACACTCCCATCTCCCTTCCTTGCTTTCCCTTCTTCTCCTGTCCCTTCTCCACTTACTCCCCCACTATTACATCCCATCATCACCACCATCACCATCACCATCATTACTTCTCTTATTCTTATCCCCTTTAATCCTCTTTTACTTCCCTTCTCTCTTCCCTTCTCTCTTCCCTTCTCTCTATACTCGCTTATACACTCTTCTATATTTCCTATCTCTTTCTTCTCTTTCATTCCTTTCCTTCGCCTCCTTGTTTTTTATTATTATTTTTAGCTTTGCTCTTATAAAGAAAGCACACAAAAAACAAAATGGATACAGCTATTAATGAATGTATAAATGGCAATTCATAAAAATATCTACATAAATAGTGATTGATTTTATTTCATCTATTATCAATTTGAAAATATAAAATCTTTTTATAATTAAATTATATATGATTGTTATTCAATCTTTTCAAATTATTAATGTATTTTTTTGTGTGTACAATTTCATAAAACAAACTGAATATTTTTCATTAAATTATTCTTAAAAACACACAAATAATAAAATTAATCTCTTTATTCTTTTAAATTTATTGTATAATTATATCAAGGAGATTTTCTATGGCTCAGCCACAACCAATCATCACCCAACAAATGGTATTAACAGAACTTATCAAAGCAGGCATTAATAGAGAAATTGCTGCTGATCTATCTTACCGATATTACAAAAATGAACTTACTTATAAAGATCTTGAATACTTAGAAAATAATTTCAATAGTAAACTTGACAAAATAGAAGATAAACTCAAATCTGAAATTACCTCCACTAAAGTAGAACTTAATAATAAAATTGATACTAAATTTAATGAACTTGACAATAAAATTGACAAAATCGAAGATAGACTAAAATCTGAAATTACCTCCACTAAAGTAGAACTTAATAATAAAATTGATACTAAATTTAATGAACTTGACAATAAAATTGACAAAATCGAAGATAGACTAAAATCTGAAATTACCTCTACTAAAGTAGAACTTAATAATAAAATTGATACTAAATTTAATGAACTTGACAATAAAATTGACAAAATCGAAGATAGACTAAAATCTGAAATTACCTCTACTAAAATAGAACTTAATAATAAAATTGATACTAAATTTAATGAACTTGACAATAAAATTGACAAAATCGAAGATAGACTAAAATCTGAAATTACCTCTACTAAGGTAGAACTTAATAATAAAATTGATGCTAAATTTAATGAAATTAAAAATACAGGAAAACTGCATAACTGGATGTTTGGAACTATTATTACTCTTAATATAGGAATTTTTCTAGCCTTATTTTCAATAATGTATTCCATACTAAACAAATAATACATTCAATAAAATACATTTACCATATGAGTACATCAAGTTAACTCTATAAAATATTGCAATAATTATCTATAGTGTTTTTAATATTTACTTATCTGATTATTTAATAAATCTATAATTAATCTTTTACTTGATCTTATCTAAGATAACTTTAATTTCCTTAGAATGATTTATAACGGGATCATATAGAGACGGAAAATCATCATAGCAAAATTTTTCAAAAACCTTTTTATTGGTATCTTGTAACCCAAAAAATATAACCCTGTTTCCGGTGTTGTAATACAAAGCAAAGTAGATAAGCTTTTGAAAAAACACCCAATTGTTGCTGTAACTGGAAAAGTTCAAGATGGTATTGCCATTGATAGTAGCCCCCCCCCAATAAAGGTTCCTAAAGCAAAAAAACTTATTAAGGCAGCAAGTGCTGCTAGAACAGCATCGGCTCTTTCTAAAGCAAAGAAGCTTGCTGTATCATCAGCTCTTGCAAGGACAGTAGAGGCTATTAAAGCAGCAAATATTACTTTAATAATAGCAAAGTAGTCTACCAAAGCAAAAAAGCTGCTTGGATTCTCAAGGGCTACTAAAGCAGAAGAAGAGGCTACTAAAACACGCTAACAAATCACAACTGTAGGAAAAAAGGGGAAGACTATGATGCCAAATATATAATGTGTATAATACTCATAGGAGCTTTAATCAATGATGAATAAAAACAATAATTATAAAAAATATAAATATACAAAAGACATCAATGTCAGGTTCAATATTGTAGATATTTGGAAAATTAAGTTTGAATTTATTGTTCACAATATTTGGTTAATAATGTCTGATTTACTGTTAATTTCTCTAAATGTATTACACTATTTAACAACAAACATCCTCCCAATACTTCTTCACAAAGAACAAAAAAAGTGTTTCCTTTAATTAAATAACTTTATCTTGCTCTTTATCTACAATTATTTATTGTTGTCACACACCAGCTGCTTCTGATGCCTCATCTTCTTGTTTCATTATAGCTAGATTTCATTTATGTACTTTACTCACTATCAACAGTATTTATTATTGCTACTATTAGAATACTGAGTGTCTTACTTGATGCTACAGCTTTAGCTCCTTCAGCTTCTGTCTTATTTCTTTGATGAATCTTTATCTGATATTCATTACTATTTTAGCTAAAAAACCCAAAACAAACACATCCTCAACCTTATTAACCTTACTATCTTTTTTAGCATCAGCATTAACTGACACAATAGCTTTCAATATATCAGCATCATTTACTGATACTATTAATGCACTTGATGATACTAATATATTTATCTTCAGTATCATCAAATTATACATCCAAATATACAAAACAAAGTCATATTATTGACTTTACATTTTTTAATTATTTTAACAAAAACAAATTATGAAGCAATAATCAATTTAAAAGATTCTTTATGCACCTTAAGATCTTTTAAGTCAAAAAATCTAAGTAATGATTCATCAAAAATATAATAAGTCACACTAGAAGGATCCATATATGCATGCCTTATCACAGATTCATATTCTTTTTTAACTACATTAAATTGATTTTCCATCTTTTGTTTTTTATCAAGATCTTTTTCAGCATCAATAAACACCTTAACTTCATCTATTATTTTCAAAAGTTCTAAAATATTTGTAACAAGATTTGGAATAAGCCCCTCTCTGAAAGAACGAACTTTCATAATTGTAAAGATAAACCGAGTAAAATACCTATTTTTATCTATCTGAGAAAGTTTTTTAGAGAACTGACCACCATCAACAATTTCTTTGATATGTCTAATAACCTGTCTAGTATCTTTCCCAGAAACAAAATCTAATGCTTTTATACGTCGATTTTTAAACACCTCAAACTTATCTTTTTGAGCCTGACTATGAATCTCTATAAACTGACATCTATAAACTATAGGTTTATTATACGCATCCCTTAACATTGTTATATAATCATCTTCAAGCTTTACACATTCTAAATGTAACTCCTGTCTCTTTTTATAATTTTTGACAATCTTAATAAATTCCTTAATTTCTGCGATTTCATTAACAACATACAAAATGCTTTCAGCAAGAGATTTTATCACCTGATCTTCAAGACCATTTATAAATTTATAAAATCCATTGTCAGTATATTGATCTCCTTCTGCAAAATCAACTACTACTTTTTGAAAATATAAAATTGCTTTTATCTGATCATCTGACAACTTAAATTTGCTAATTAATAAATTTTTAAGTATTTCATTATTACCAGACAACTTTTCCTCAAAATCCTCACTTTTTTTTAAATGAATACGCAAATTTATATCTTCTAAGTCTTCATTAACATCGATATCCATTAATCCTTTTAAATTACAACTACTCAACAACATCATTAATACTGTTGATACCTTGATCATCATATTTTTCAAAATTAATACCTCCTTTTTTCTTGTACACTTAAACTGATTACCCAATTTTATTACTTAATAACCAACACTACCCCCTTTTTCTTATTACCTTCATCAAATGAATCTCATACTTTATAACAACATATAAAGAAACATTTAGTTTTATTACTAATCTTACTTTCAAGATAAAAATTACATTTACAAATTAAGATGGTTTATCTCATCTAGATAATCTCCAATTTTTATAAAATGTTTTTTAACTCAACAAATTTTTATATTTATAACTAATTATTACATTAAAAATAAAACTAATTAAAAAATTAATAAATAACTTTTAATTAATAAATTATTATCTTCTACAACAAACCAAAACTATCAATGCTTTATAATTATTAATATTAATATAATATATTAATAACATTTAAAAATCAATATTATTTATAATATGATACATATTTAAAATCATTATAAAATGAATTTATTATTACTTAGAATTATTTTCTAAGTAATCAAGATCTTTATAAGTAAGTTCATTTTTATAATATCGGTAAGATAAAACAACCGCAATATCTCTATTAATTTTTGCTTTAATAAGTAGTTCCATTAATCCCATTTGCTGAGTAATGATTGGTCGTAATTGAACCATAGAAACTCTCTTTAATAAGAATTAAATAAAATAATAATTAAATAATAAATAAAAGAAAGTATATTTCTGTATATAACCCAAATTCTATCATTACTCACACCGAAATCTATTGTATCAAGTATGTTTTTCAAAATACTATCATCTTCTAATATATACTTGTCATAAAAATACAAATCTACCCTAATACCCAAATCTGACAATCCAGAGAATAACAAAATCGCACTTCCTAACAAACTTGCATCACTACTTGGTTTTATAATCCCCACCATCACATTGTAGAATGTTTTTGTTTAAATATTCTCCTTACTGCCAAAAACTTCCTCTCATCATCACCAAATTTCAACCAATTATTAAAAAATTAGTAATTAATTTCATTAACTATTAGTTAGTATAATGCACATTATATATTCGTCATATCCATGATATATCAAGTTAAACTTTATAAATATTGCAACGATTATCCATAATGTCTTAAATACATATTATAATTAACGTGTTACTGAATCCTATCCAAAACAACTTTAATTTCATCAGCTAGAGTGATAACAGCATCACATTTAGCGTAAAAGTCTTTGAACCTTGTTTCAAAATATGACGCTAATTCATCAACGGTAGCATCAACACTTTTTAGGGTATTATTTGTTTCTGAATTAATTACTTCATTCCTATTGTAATCATCTACAAATTTTTGTATTATTTCGGTTCTTAATTCCGTTTTCGCTAATTCAAGTTCTTGCAATTTGGTTTTCAAAAATCTTATATCTTTTAGAAATAACGTATCAAGTTTCTCTTTTTTATATTGTAAAGCTTTATATACATTTATATAATAAGCCCTAGCATAGTTTCTTGCCTTTTCGGTTACCCTGTTTTTTAGTTTATTTATTTCCGAATCTAAATCCACAAAAGGCAAAGGGGAACTATAAGAAGCTCTTACCCTAAAAGCTAAAATCTCGTAAATATATATAAAAGGTTTCATAATATCATCATTATATTCAAGGGCCAGATAAAATTCTTTCCTTAGTGCGAGGTCTTTATATGGAACGTTCTCTACACCATTGTTATATCTAAGTCTTAAAAATAAACCATTGGGAGCTCCCATGAAATATAGCCTGCCTATAGAATCGTCTATGATATTACGCCACCTTAAAGGTCCAATAAAACTACGATAATTCTCATTCCAAATGATGGTACCATCATGAAATTTTAATATTTTTGTCACTTCAATAGGAATTTTACTTTTAATATCTGCAATTTCTTTTTGCATTTTTTGTTCTAGAGTTTCCTCATCAACAATGTCATTATTTAGTGGGCTATCACCCTCTTGTGATTTAGCACCATCAACTACACTATCAGTGCAAATACCATTTGGATTTTTAACAATACTACCAATAGGATCATACTTTTTTGGACCACAAGCTACTAATAATAAATTCATTAACATATAAAATGTAATAAAATACTTTTGTTTTAAAATATTTCCCCCCTTATTGTAAAAAACTCCTCTCCCCCATTATTATTAATAAATTTTAATTCAAATTAAAACTGATAATTTATTTTAACTTTTAAATATTAGTCAATATTATACATGTACCATATTCACATATCAAGCCAAACTTTACAAACATTGTAATCATTATCTATGACGCCCTAAACGCATAACCAAGAAAATTTTTTTTAGATTGCCACCAATTTATATTGAGAATATATCAAAATCAAAAAACATTTTTAAACTTTAATTTATAATATAGATCAAAAAAATTAATTTTCAAAAAGTCAACAATAACAAATATAAATATACATTCATTAAATTTATGATCCAAATTGTTAATGATAAACTTGATAACTCAAAATCATCACCATATTCTTGAAAGTTGAAAATTATTACCTTTACATAATGACCATTATTCACTAAAAGCTCATTCAACTTCTTTTTATATTTTTATAATCTCAACAATCTAAAATTTGGTATGTCTGAATTTTGTTTTGCATTTTAAAGTCAAAAATCTACTTTACAAAATTCTTTTTAATATACTATTACCTTAAAAATATACTAAAAATTTCATTTATCTTATTCACAAATAATAACTAATAAATTACATAGCAAATGGTTTTAAGTAAACTTGTTAAATCCGGATCAATAGAGACATTGCTAATGATTGCTCTCACAGAAATTATAAAAACTAACTTACTACCAGCAATATTAAAAATCTTAAAGAAAACTTTGACGTAAAAAAAATTAAAAAACATTAAAGCGTAGTTTAAAAGCTAATGTCATATATGCTTATGAACTTTAAAAAATTAAAACTGTGGTTATTCCTAAGATTTTGTCTAAAATATTTTTGTGGACAATAATACTTATAATATTTATACTTTGTATATTTAATATTCTCCTATTGTTTTTATTTGACATACATTAACTATTTTCAACATTCATTTTTTTAATACATTAACATTAATTTACACTTACATTAGTTAAAAAAAATAACATGACCACATAAATTATTTTTACTTTAGTCATTATTTAACATGCATTCAATAACACGAACAATATAATTTACAAAATAATATACCCAACTATATATATCTACATATAGACACAAATACAAAATGAATATATAATAAAAATATTAGGATAATATTTATGATCAAGTTTCTAAATTACTTAATACTTTATAGCACGGTATTTTTATACTGTTGTAACAAAGATTATATTCCCCAAAAAGACAATTTTTCAAATCGTACTACAACTACTCATAAAAATTCACCAACAAGTATAGACAAATTAACAATACCAACAAGTATAGACACATCAACAACTATTATTCTAACTAACAAAGAACAAGAGCAATTTAAAGTTCTAATTAATGGTCTTAATAAGATATCAGAATTATATCAAGATAGAATAGATAACAACAAATATACAAATTTTTTTAATTGGATTTCAAAAGACATAAAAAGACAAAAAGAATTAGCTAATGCATTCGAACATGTATATAAATTTTTAAGAAAAAAATTGATAAAATCAGAAATCTTAGATTTTCCCCAGGCTATAGCTAATGTTATTGCAAATCCAGAGAAAAATAAAATTTATGATGCTAGCACTTCTCAAGATATCGAACAATTTTTTAGAGGAGTTTTAGAGGAAATGATGCAAAACAAGAATAATACAAATGAAAAACTATTTAATTTTCTTAAAAAAGAACTGGGTGATTTAACAAATCATGTAGCTGGACTTATGGGAGAAGAAGTATATGAAGGTAGATTAGATCAAAATCAACAAAAAACATTAAAAATCTTTTCTACAATCTTAACTGAGGAGATATATAGAGATAATCACATTAGAGGGGCAAAAATGAGAGGAAAATTTCTTCAATTAAGCGATATAAGTATACAAACAACATTGGATCACATAGACAAAGAATTGTCAAAATGTAGTGGAAATTATCGAGGTAGGCAATCTCTTAAAGCTTCTATGAAAGAATATTTCGACAAAATAAATACAATAGATGATGAACCACAATTAAATGATGAAATAATAAGTGACTTTACAAAAGTGGTAATCAGTGATTGTGGATCCGGAGGATAAGTATTAATTCATAATTTTATTATCCAAATAAAATACATCTTATTTTTATTTTTTGTAAAAATCAAGTGTATCAATTATATTATCCTAAATTCCTTTTATTTACATCTTAGAATTCTATTAATCATCTTTATAAGAGCATACTTAATTATATAAACCCACTGAGTTGAACATAATTTTCATCTTCCTTACAACAAAGTAATAATAAACCCATACATTAATATAATTACATATAATATTATTTATTATAAATAAGGTCAAACAAGAGAGTTTACTCTTGCATAAATTACATATAGAAACTCTTTATTTATTATGTATTATAGTTATAACTACAACATACCCCCCACATCTCTTTTTGATTTATTGTTTTTATAAGAACTTTACAATAATTTACAAAACTAAATCATTAAACTTAAATATAAAAACCTAAGCCTTGATTAAATACTCTTAAACAAGAGTATTTAATCAAGACCTAAAGCCTTTGTGAATTGAACACAATATTAGGAGTCCTAAATGATAGTACTACTAATAACACATATTATACAATAAATTTAAAGTAAAAATCAACTATTAATTTAAAAAATAAAAACTTATATGTTTGGCTTACAAAAATTGAACTATTAAAACTTAAATAATAAATACTATAATCTGTTATTCTAACAAATTTACATTTTTATCATAATTAAATATAACTGATGTTATAAAATAAAACTACAACTTTTTGTATGGATTCTTTATACTTTAAAAAGTTAACTCTTAAATCTTGTGCTCTACATATCTTATATGCTAAATTACTCATCAACATCTCCTTTACTAATTACCTTTAAATTTTTAAATTCATGCAGAAGTTCTTCAAGTAAATCTTTCTTACTTAAAAAAAGCTTATCCATTACAAAACTAGCAAATCTCGCATTTTTCTTATAAAAATCATAACTCTCTTTATTTTTAAGTTGAAATCTTAAGGGCTTTATTAAATTTTGTCTTGATTTCTTTATAGTCTTACTTTCCCTATTTTTAATAAAGAATAAGGTTTGATTAAATCCATTTTTTAAAACAAAATCATCATTGATCAAACCTTCTTCCATTGCTGTTGCTATTTTTAGATAATTATAAACCTGAGTCTTTGCTAAATTAAGATTTAATATAAAATTAATAAATGTCTTGTATCCATCTAATTTATAATATCCTTTATCCTTAATCTCCTTCAATATTTTCATTGTCTCTATTTTATTGTAAATTTCATCTTTAAAATTAATAATTAACTTTTCTTTTAATTTGTTATAATGAACCAACACCTTTTCATGTTCGGTTATATTAGAATCATCCAAAGTTCTTTTATTAAGTCTTATCTGCATATACCCCCCTCTCTTTTTATTTTATTATTTAAAGTTCACTAGTGAACATTTCGTTTTTGCTGAATATATTTAAAAAAAATACACAATGCTTCTTCATACTCATGTATATAATCTTTATTCAAATCAAAAGCACTATCTTCTGCTATCCTTTTATTTAGATCCTCTCTTTCAGATATAGTCCCCAAAAAATTGCTTTTTGATTGTAAAATTTCAAGCAGATATTTATGTGTGTTATTTTTTTTAAATCTTGTTACTAATATGAAAATAAAAATAGATATATCTAATTTATTTACAAAAAATTTAAATAAATCTAAACTTTCAACAGCCCATTTTTCTGCTGTCATTGGAACTATGACATAATTACTCACTACCAAAGCATTTATTAAAGTAAAATCTAAACTAGGATTAGTATCTATCACTATATAATCATAAACAGCTTCCAACTGCTTTAATTGCTTTTTTAGTTTTAATTCTTTGAAAGGAATTGGTTCAATGTTAAATTGATGTAAGGTTAAATAACTAGGTATCAAATCTAAATTATTATCAACATTGATTATGGCCCTATTAATACTCAAATTTGCCTTTAAAACTTCATATGTATTTTTGTTTATAAGATCTATATTGGCTTTTTCAATTTTAGTAGAATAATAACTAGTAGTAGATGCTTGACTATCCATATCTATCAGCAAAACTTTATATTTTTTGGATAAAAGAGTTGCAAGTATTATTGAGCTTGTACTCTTACCAACCCCTCCTTTAATACTTGCAATAGTGATTATTGCATCTTTTTTTCTATCCATCTTGTTATAATACCCCCACTTGGTAATTTTTTATTGTAAAATTCATATACTTGTTTTTCTAAACTTATTATTAATTCAAGCAAAAATTTGCCATACTGCGTCTTTAATTTTTCTTTTTTAAGTAATTTAGCAATTCCTTTAATGTAACAAAAAACACTTCCCTTATGAAATCTAAATTCTATATAATATACCTTTGAGAAGGTATATGCCTTCATAATACCATTCTCTTCATACCTTGTTATAATGTTTTGTATCGGTTTTCTATATCCATAAAATATTCCCAAAAATTTGTCGTCTCCTTTTAAAGAAAACAAATTAAACTCATTAATTTTTTCTCTATTAAACAACCCTCTAAAGGAAATGAAAAATTTGTGTTTTTGATTCTTATTAACGCCAAATACATATAAATCATTCATTATCTTAGTGTGATATATTTTTCTATCTTGTAGATTCTCTACTCTTACAAATATACGCCTTTTTTCTATTTGCTTAATATCTGCTTTTTTAGCTTTAAGGCGTTCTAACGCACTATTCATAGCACATCCTCAGTCAACAATCTTTTCATACTCTCCTATTCTTAAATGCTCTTTCCCTTCTACCATCTCTAAAATTTCGTAATAATAATGATTATTAAATACCTTGCTATACTTCAAATCAACTTGCTTATTTAAATAATTTTTCAATATTGGCGCTAAAACTTTAACCTCTACTTTGTTTCTCAACTGATCTATCAGTATACTAAATATATTATTTCTAATCTGCTCGTGGTCTTCTTTTTTCTCTTTTTTCTCACGCTCAACTGTTTTCTTAATCCTTTTTACTATCTGTTCTAAATCCCCATATTTACTACTCTCTATAATAAAGTGCGGTTTGCCTTTGTATCTCTCATATTCTTTTTGCATTTCTGTTTCTAATTGTTTTTTATCATATCCTTCCTTTTCTAGTTCTTCTCTTTTTTTTGCTAGCGTCTTTTCTAGTTCCTTTTGTTTTTCTATTAATTTATTGCTCTTGTTTTTTTCCCTTTCTCTTTTATTCTCTTCTTTCTTCAATTCTATTAGCTTTTTTATTTTAATTTCTTTTGTTGTTTCTAAATTCAAAATTGAGAGATATTCATCATCTTTAAATCTACATTTTTCTGCATATTTTTCTAACTGTTTGCGTTCTCTCTCTTGTTTTTCCATTTCTTTCTTATTATTTTTATTATTATAAATAGATTCCCATTTTTCTACATTCCCATTATTATTACATGTCTTTGTATGATATGAGTTAGCACGCTTTTGAAATCTTTCCTCTTTTTTTTCTTTAAAATGTTTATTTATTTTGTAATGACATACTTTTTTATGATGTTTAAGTTTGTAATGGATTTCTGTTCCACGATTTTCGCCTAAATGTTTGTAGTAGTTACTAGTTACTTGAAATTTTTTTTCTAGTGTGTATAAATAACTTTGTAGTGTTTTGAGTTTAGCTTTTTTTTGACCATTGTTTTCTAAGTTATTATTGAAGTAATAGAGTATGTCATTTTGATTATATTTCTTAAACTGAGAATTTATATAACTTAATGTTGATACTAAAACAATTAATTTATGTTGGTATTTATTTGTGGTTTTTTGTATGTCTTTCATTTAAATCTCCTTATTTATTGTGTATTATTAATAATAACAATAATAATAACCTAATTTTTATTAAAAAGTAAACCTTTTTTTAAATAAAATTTTTTTTAAATGAAGATAAAAAACTATATCTTCATTTAAAGACATCAAACTTTAAATGGTCGAAGAAGAAAATTTAAAAAATCCATCTAATGAGAAAATTTTAAATAAATGGGTAAGATGAGATGTAAATTACATGGCATTAGAATTTTTAGAAATGCATTTACGTATATTGAACCTAAACCAATTACAGATTGTAATTAAATAAAAAAATATTAACAAATTATATGCATGTACTAAACAAGATAAAGATGATCTAAAGAGTATATAAAGTATGTTATATAAGTTAACTATAGAGTGTTCATTAACTTATAATATCGTTTATAGATTGAGAAGTAATATATTTTTTGCTAAATTTAAGTAAAAGATTTGTTAAAGATGGATTTAAATTAATTACTGATAATTATGATTTTGAGGGTTTATGAAATATAAATCTTTTAAAGATAAACATGATTTGAGTTAAGAAAAGTAAAGCGTTATTTATTAAATCAATCGTAATACTTTGTGATATATTTAATAAATACTTAAAATCTTTTTAGATTTTTATAGGTCTTGTTTTGATTTTTATTTTATCATTTTGATTATTATATAATGTTTATTTATTTTTCTTTGTTATTAATAATTCATTTTATTGTCGTCAATTTTTCCATATAAATGTAATACGGTAGTCATATTGAAATTCTTCTTTAAGTCTTTGAAATATTTTTTCATTGGTATTATTATTTTTAAATATTTCTATGATATGATTGTGATTTATATCGTTATATTGTGAAATTTCGTATGTATTGTTATTTGAGTAACCACTGTTTTGATGACGGTTAAAACTATTATTTACATGTTGCTCAATAATATTATTTCTTGGGAATAATTGTCTTTTGTTTTGTAAAGAGTGATTTACTTTACTAAAAGTATTGCTTAATTCTTTTTGTTTTTTGATATCATTTAAAATCCAATTACGAAATTTTTGGTATTTCTTTATAGCATTTGAATTACTATTTTTGCTTAAAAATGTGTGTGTTTCAAATGATTGATCAATTTTATTCATTAATGAGTTGAATTTGTATTGTTCATCATTGGTGAGAGTAATTTCTTGTTCTTGTAGATTAGTATTTGTGAATTTATTATTAGGTATGCTTACATTACAATTGTACAAGAATAACATGCTATAAAGTGTTAATATTCTTCTATTTTTATTCATAAAATATTCTCCTCATTTTGAATGATACTATATTTTTCTTTGTATATATACTTGTAAGTTTTTATTTGATGGTTTTGTAAAATTACTATTTTGTTATTAACTTTATGTTAAAGTAAATTAATTTTTGTTAATTTGTAGATAAATTAATTTACACAAAGGTTAAAAAATTATGAGAAAAATAAAAAAGTCATTTTGATGATTATATTGTTTATTTTCTTAAAGATAAATTTGATGGTGCTCAGATTAGTAAGGATATGGTCGTAAGTTATTTTAATATGTGTAAAAGAGACGTAGATGGGAGTTTGGAGAAGTTAATAGTTTTTAGGAACATCTTAAACTAATGATTAGTAAAGATATTTCAAATAATATTTAATGCGTGCATCTGAGCATAATGCACAAGCAAGTAGTTTTAAAAACCATTTTCATATAGCTAGAAATAGATTAAGATTAGAATTTTATTGCTTCATTTAATAATTATCTAGATTTGAGACTTAAATCATACAATAAGGAAATAAAAATGTTAGAAAGCGAAATTTAATGATTTAAAGAAGAAATTAATAATGGAGATAGTGAAGATCTTAATAATAAGATAATAAGATATGTAAACTTGCTGAATAAGTATCTAAATCAGATCAATGGGTAATGATTGATAAAAATCATATGCTCTACAATAAATGAGCTTAGAGAGAGTTATAATTTTAATGCTGGGGGGGGAATTAATTATTGATACTCTTAAGACTCCTAATGATATTGGAGCAAAAATTAATTCAGACTTTGCGGTTATTGTTGTATTAAGGGCAATAAATAAGGCTGATAAATTTGGTGTTCATAATAATGATGCTAGCGGTGACGATGCTAAAATAATTACAGGTGTTGCAGTTAAGATTGTTAACAATATATTGGATGCACTTGATTTAATTATGATAAAGATATTAAAGATAGTGGAAATAAAAATTTAGAGTTAACACTAAGGATCACTAAGAGATTAAAAAATAATTAATTTATTTTGTTGAATAGTCTAATACTTACTATTAAATTATGATTAATAGTAAGTATAGTGTAAGATAAATTTATTTGGATGCGTCTGTATAGATAAAGGAATAATTATAAGTAATAATTCCTTTGCTATGGGTTTTGTCCATATAAAGTGTTGAAAAAGGCCTTTTAATATGATTAATATTTTGAAATAAGGTAAAATTTATAGACGTTTTTAAAATATGAAATTCATAATAGATGCATTAGAGTATGTAAATTGAATAAACTCATCAAATTCAAGTCATTTTATTAAATTATATTAAGCTAGTATTAGTTAAGTATATGTCTTAATTTATTAGTAGTTGTGTTTTATTTATTTATTCATTTTTTATGCGGTTTTTCTTGTTATATTGCTTTATTCAAAGATAATAGGAATAAAATGAAACAAGTAGGTAAAAAAGCATGATGAAATGGTTATGGGAATGATAATAGTAATTGGGATGTAATAATGGAGAGGAGCCTAAAGTGAGATTTTGGGATTCCATGGTTAATTTGGTGTGGAAAAAGAGTTTTGAGATAGATGTTTTTGTTCCTTTTAGGAGAGGATATGGTTACTGAGCCGTTAGGAATCAAGACAGAAACAAAGAAGGAAGATATTGGGGCATATTTTAGTAAGATTGAGAATACGATGAAGATAATGAAAGTTAAATTGGGAAAAATTTTAGGAGAATATGGAAATTATGGGAAAGTGAAAGAGAAGGTAGAAGAATTGATTGAGAAGATAGATAAGATTGAAGAAGGAGCAAAGAAGACTGCTTTGGGAGCTGATGGTAGTGCAAGTATTGGTAAAATTGTAAAGTTCAGGTGCTGGTGTTAATAGTTCTAGTGCAGATAGTATCAAGAATTTGGTTGAGGGAATAAAGGAAATTGTTGATTTGGTTTTAACAGAAGGAAGTGGAGAAGCAGATAAAACTAATCCTGTGGAGGAGGATAAGAAAAATATTGGGAAGTTGTTTGGAGCTGAGACTACCGATAATACTAAAGGTACAGAAGATAAGCATGTATCAGTGGCAAGTGCTTCAATAGGAGCATGATATATTGAAGCAATAGCAATAGCTATAGCTATTGCTATTGCTGATTTTAGTGCCAAGAAAGATGGTGTGGTTTAGGATGCAAAGGATGCAGCTGTTTTGGCTTTAGCTAAAGGTACTGGTATTGCTAATGATGACAAACTTGGTTATTCTGTAAAAAAAAGATGCTATTATAGCAGCAGGAATGGCATTGAGAGCAATGTCAAAAGATGGTAAATTTGCGGCTAAAAAGGATGAAGAGAAATCAGCTCATGCAGTAAATGGAGCAGTAGCAATTGCAGTAAATAAGGTATTAAGTACGTTGATAATAGCCAATCAGGAATACAGTAGATTTGGGATTAAAAGAGATTGATAAGGTGTTGGGAGAGATTAAGCAAGGAAAAGGTGATGACACTAAGGTTAATTAATAGGTGAATTAGTATATATTGAATATAGTTACAATTATTAGATAAGAACGCTGATAAAGGGAGCAATGAGTCTCTCTTTTTTTATTTGTGGTATTGTATGTGTTATATAAATCATATTTTTTTGTTTCTAATCCTTAAGAGATAAGCTATAAAAAAAGATAAAAAAATAAGGAGGCGAAGAAAATGCAAGGAAGAGAAATAAAAGGAGAAATAAAAGGGAAGATAGAAATAGAGAGAGGAAGAGAGAGGAGATATAAAGAGAGGGAAAAGAATGAATAGAATAGTAAAAGGAATAATGGTGATGGTAGTGATGGTGGTGATGGGATGTAATAGTGGGGGAGTTGCGGGAGGAGAGGAAGGAAAGAATAAATTTTTGCAGTCATTAGTTAATGTAAGTAATGAATTTTTAAATGTTTTCACATCTTTTGGGGAAATGGTAGGGAGTGTATTGGGATTGAATTTGGAGAGTAAGAAATCGGATGTTGGGAATTACTTTAAGAAGGTTCAAGATACTGTGCAAGGGATAAAGGATGGACTTAATAAAATTGTTAGTGATATGAAGAAAGAAAAGAATCCAAATGCTGAGGCTACTGAGAGTGCAGTGAAAACATTGGTTGAGAGTAAACTAGATAAGATAATTGGTGGAGCAAAGGAGGTAAGTGAGGCAATTGGTGATGCTAGTGATCCAATTGGTAATGTTGCTGATAAGGATGCTGCTGCGGCTGTTGTTGGAGATAGTGTTAAATCTCTTATTGAAGGAATTGAAAAAATTGTAAGTGTTGTACTTGGAAAAGAAGGTAATCCTGAAGCTGGGGATGCTAAGAAGGTTGCAACTGTTGGAAATGGCAATAGGGGAGCTGCTTCTGATGGAGAAGCAGGGAAATTATTTACTGCTAATGCAGGTACTGCTGATAATGCAAAAAAATCAGTAGCTGATGCAGCAAAAGCAGTTGGGGCAGTCACTGGTGCTGATATTTTGCAAGCTATTGTTAAAGGCGATGGTGATGCTACTGCAGCTAAATTGGCTAGTGCTAAAGATGGAACAATAGCAGGAGCTATGGCATTAAGAGCGATGGCAAAGGGAGGTAAATTTGCTGGTCCTAATGATAATAATAATGCTGATTATACTGCTGAGATTAAAGGAGTAGCATTAAGTTCAGTAATTAAGGCATTAGATACATTGACAATAGCAATAAGAAGTACTATTGATGAAGGACATAAAAGTGTAAAAGAAGCAATGAAAATTAATACTAATGATACTCCTGTAGCATCTGAAAAGAGTGGTTCTGGTGATCAAAATAAATAGGCAAAGTTATATAAGTAAATAATAAAAATAAAGTTATAAAGAGGAAGATACTAAGAGTTAAGCTTTTGGTATCTTT
>NZ_AYOU01000115.1 GCF_000500065.1 Borrelia hispanica CRI
CCTCCCTTTGCCATCGCTCTTAATGCTATTCCTCCTGCTATAATCGCATCTCTAGCATTATTAGCATTAGCACCGTTATTATTAGCAACAGCATTGTTATGTTTCGCTAATTTAGCTGATTCACCATCATCACCTTTTGCAATAGCTTGCAATATGTCAGCACCAGTTACAGCCCCAACAGCCTTTACTGCATCTCTTGCTGCTTTTGCTGCATCAGCAGCAGCACCTGCATTATTATTAGCAAACAATTTCCTTGCATCACCATCAACACCAGCACCAGCATCACCCCTTGCAGCACCAGCAGTACCATCATCTTTAACAGGACCGTTATCATTTCCAGCTTCTGCGTTTCCTTCCTTAAGTACTACACTTACAATTTTTTTGATTCCCTCACTAAGAGACTTAACCGCATCAGCACCAGCTCCAGCTCCAGCTCCAGGTTCAGCAACATTACCAATTGCTTCAACACCATCAGCTCCTTTTAAAGCCTCACTTGCACCGTCAATTATCTTATCAAATGTTTCACTAACTAATTTCTTCACTACACTCTCTACTTCAACAGCATGAGGATTCCCTCCTTTCTTCATATCATCAACAATTTGTTCAAGCTT
This sequence comes from Borrelia hispanica CRI, assembly GCF_000500065.1. Classification (NCBI taxonomy): domain Bacteria; kingdom Pseudomonadati; phylum Spirochaetota; class Spirochaetia; order Spirochaetales; family Borreliaceae; genus Borrelia; species Borrelia hispanica. The sequence continues at coordinate 612 of NZ_AYOU01000115.1, forward strand.
ATCCTTGGTACCTTGCACAGTACCCTGAACCCTCTTAAAATAATTCCCTACATCTGACTTCTTTGAATTAACATTCAATCCCAATACACTCCCTACCATATCCCCAAATGAAGTGAAAACATTCAAAAATTCATTACTCACATTAACTAATGACTGCAAAAATTTATTCTTTCCTTCCTCTCCTCCCGCAACTCCCCCACTATTACATCCCATCACCACCATCACTACCATCACCATTATTCCTTTTACTATTCTTTTACTTCCCTTCTCTCTTCCCTTCTCTCTTCCCTTCTCTCTATACTCGCTTATACACTCTTCTATATTTCCTATTCCTTTCTTCTCTTTCATTCCTTTCCTTCGCCTCCTTGTTTTTTTTACTTGCATCCTACTTCTACCTATAAAAACTAATAAGCAACAAACAAATGAATAATGAAAAACAAATGACAACAAAATAATAAATATTTATTTAACATAATAAAAAAAAGATACTAAGCATCTAACTCTTAGTATCTTACCGTTATAATTTTATTTATCTTATTTTATTATTTAGTCATATCATTATTATTAGACTATTAGTTTTTAGCACCAGAAGCATCCTTATCAGACACAACAGGAGTAGCATTAGAATTAATTCTCATAGAATCCTTAACATTCTTAAGCCCCAAGTCTATTGTTTTCCTTATTGCCACTGTCAATGTATCTAACGCCTTAGTTACTGCACTTACAACCGTATTTTTACTCCAGTATTATATTCAGCAACAGCCGCACTAGGACCAGCAAATTTACCATTCTTAGCTATAGCTCTTAATGCTATTCCCCCTGCTATTACCGCATCTTTAGGAGCAGCGCCAGGATTCTTAGCAGTAGCTAATTTAGAAGCGTCACCAGCAGCCTCAACAATAGCCTCTAATATATCTGCTCCTCTTACTCCTCCTACTGCTTTTGCTGCATCTGTTGCTACTTTCTTTGCATTAGCTTGCTCACCTGCATTGTCACTAGAAAACAACTTCCCTGCTTCTCCATCCCCAGCATTAGCATTTCTTGCAACACCATCACTAGCCTTATTAGAATCCCCTGCATCGGCCTTCCCTACACCTTTAAGTACTACTTCTATTATTCCTTTAATTCCTTTCACTATCTTCTCAACCTCATCACCTGCAACACCACCAGAACCAACAGCAGCTACATTACCAAGTAGTTCATAACCTGCAATATCAATAGCCTCACTTGCCTCCTTTGCTCCAGCTATTATCTTATCAAGTGTCTCACTAACCAATTTCTTTACTTCACTCTCTACTCCTGCCGCATTCGGATTCTTTTCTACCTTCATTTCAGCAACAATTTTATTAAGTCCATCCTTTATCCCTTGCACAGTACCCTGCACTCTCTTAAAATATTTCCCTACGTCCGATTTCTTACTCTCAACACTCAACCCCAATACGCTCCCTACCATTTCCCCAAATGAAGTGAAAACATTCAAAAATTCATTACTCACATTAACTAATGACTGCAAAAATTTATTCTTTGATTTCTCTTATTTCAATCAATAATAGTCGAAAGATTTATTCTTATATAATTTAAATTTACTATACCACTTTTTACTAATCCCAACATTGTACATCAAAAATTCTTCATCTTCAAAAACATCAAGAAGAAAAAAATAATAATAATCATTTTCATAAAAAATCAAAAATATTATTTTATTGGAAATTAAAATATAAAATTAGATCCTGACTAAATATTCTACATAGAACACTTAATCAAGATCTAAAGCTTTGCAAGTATGATCACAAACAAGGTAGTCCTAAAATGATAGCACTACTAATGTTAGGTAGGGTACAATAAATTAAAAATAAAATCAACCATTATACTATTCAAATAAAAATAATATACATAGTTTCCCTAAATTTACTCAATTAATACAAAAAACTTAATTACTATAAAAATAATAATGATTATAATAATTAATTAAGCTAGCAATGCAATAATATTTAACATTCTGTTTTTTACAATAAGTCTCTATAGCAAGATTATGCTATTACTTTTTATTTATTTTTTCAAAATTTCATTATCATTTTGCATATACTTAAAGAAATTGAATTATAAATTAAATGGACATTTTTTGAAATTTTAATTTCGCAAGTTATATATTTTTAAAGTTCATATTTATTATTCCAATAATTCTTTTAATCACAAAATCATAATTATTTGATATGAAATTAAACCTGCAAATTTTTCACTAAACCCTTTTTACGAGTCCATTTATTAAGTTGTTTATTCTACAAACTATATACAATAAATGAGAAATGAGTCATAAACATTCTTTATTAGTGATGTTCCAAATCTTTAAATTTATGCATAAACTCTTCTAGCAATTTTTTTTCATCTTTAAATAATGTATCCATTAAAAAACTGGCAAACTTAACATTTTGTCTATAAAAATCATAACTTTCTTGACTTTTAAAATGAAATTTTAAAGATTTTAGCCCACGATGTCTTGATTTTTTTATTTTCACACCTTCCTTTATTCTTATCAATGATAAAACTTCTCTGAAACCGTTTTCCAATACATATTGTTCTTCAAGTAATCCTTTTTCTATCGCTGTTGCTATTTTTAAATAATTATATGCCTGAGATTTTGCTACTTTATAAGAACCTAAAAATTCACTAAACCTTTTATAACCATCTAATTTATAATAATCATTGTCTTTAATTTCTTTTAAAATTTTCATTGCTTCCAATTTGTTATAGATATTTTCCTTAAGATTAGACTTTAACTTTAGCTTAAGTTCATTATATCTTTCTTGCCTTCTCTCTTCCGCTGACAAAATTTTATTATTTTTAAATATAATATTCTTATCATTATGCATTATCCTTCTATTAATCTCCATATTGTTAATCCTCTTTTGCAAATGTTTCCAACGGTTGGAAAAATTTATTTTCAATAATTTATTTACAAGTTAACTTATCAATTTGACCTATAAAAGTATGCAATATATTCTCATATTCCTTGATATAATCTTTATTTAAATTAAACTCGCAATTATCCGCTATCTTCTTATTTAAATCCTCTCTTTCAGATATCATGCCTAAAAAATTATCCTTTGATTGCAAAATATCTAAAAGACATTTATGTGTATTATTCCTTTTAAACCTAGTTATAAATATAAAGATAGGTACAAAAATCTCTAGTTCCTTTATAAAAAAATCTAAAACCTCAAAACTTTCAACAGCCCACTTTTCTGCAGTCATTGGTACAATAACATAATTGCTACACACAAGAGCATTTGTCAATGTAAAATCTAAACTAGGATTAGTATCTAATATCACATAATCATAAGCCTTTTCTAACCTTCCTATTTCAAATTTTAATTTGAATTCCTCAAGCATGTATTTAAAAAAATTTCTATTTATTTTATGTAAAGTAACATAACTCGGTATTAAATCTAAATTATTGTCAATATTCACAATTGATTTATTAATATTTAGTTTATCAATTAATACTTCATATATATTTTTATTTACTAAATCTATGGATAATTCTGTTATCTTTCTAAAAAAATAACTAGTGGTAGATGCTTGTGTATCCATATCTACTAAAAGTACTTTATATTTTTGAGACAATAACTTAGATAATATTATTGCACTTGTACTTTTCCCAACGCCACCCTTAATTGAGGCAATAGAAACTATTTTAGGTTTTTTTTTATCCATTTTTCAATAAAACCCCCTTCTGGTAATTTCTTTTCGTAAAATTCATATACTTCTTTTTCTAGGAGCAAAAGTAAATTAACTAGAGATTTATAATATCTCTTATGAATTTTCTCTTTTCTCAATAAATAAGCAAGTCCCCTTAAATAACAAAAAACACTTCCTTTTTTAAATCTAAACTCTATATAATAAATCTTTGAAAAGGTAGATGCTTTCATTACTCCATTTTCTGCATATTTTGTAATAATATTTTTTATAGGTTTTCTATATCCATAAAAAATACCAAAAAACTCATCGTCATTCTTTATAGAAAACAAATGAAACGATTTTATTTTTTCTTGATTAAACAAACTTCTAAAGGAAATAAAAAATTTATGCTTCTGGTGTTTATTAATTCCAAATGCAAAAAAATCTTTCATAATTTTTGTATGATATACATTTTTACTATTAATCTTTTCTATCCTAATAAAAATTACTTCATTTTTCGGCGGTACTATTTCTACATTTTTATTTGCTAATCGCTTTAATATACCTTCCATAAGTAGTCCTCAGCTAACAACCTTATCATATTTTCATCTCGATAAATTTTAATAATTCATAATAATAATAATAATAATGGCTATCTAGCATCTTATTATATTCCAATTTTTCTTGTTTATTTAAATAATCCTTTATTGGCATTAAGACTTCTACTTTCAATTTACTTACTAATTGTCCAATGCACATGTTAAATATATTAGCTATAATATTTATTCATCCTTTATAACATTCTTTCTAGAACGTTCAACAGATTTTTCAATTATGGTAATTATTTTTCTTAAACCATCATACATGTTGCTTTCAATAATAAAATGTGGTTATAAGGATTTTCTATTAATTGAAGTGTTTTGCTTAATTTACAAAAATAATTTTGCAATATTTTACTTTTGATTACTTTTTGTCCATTTCTTTTAAGATTTTCATTAAAATAATAAAATACTCTATTTTGATAATATTTTCTGAACTGATTGTTTATATAAAATATTATCAACATTAAAGCTATTAATTCGCATTGATGTCTTTCAATATGGATACTGATGCCTCTCATCGTAATCTCCTTGTCTGTGAATTATTAAATAATAATAACCTAAAAAATAGTAAAAAGTAAATATATCCCTTTAATAAAACTTTTTTATATAAACATTAAAAAAGAATGTCACTTATTATATATAAAAGTTATTCAGAAGAAATATTTTTGATACTTTTTATATATGCAATATGATAGTTTTCCTTTTGGATATTACATAAAGTTGTTGCGTAAATCAACTCAGATACAAATCTATCGTATTATAGAATAAGGAAATATTTGTAAATTTTTGGATAAAGTTTTGTCTTTAAAAGAAAAACAAAAGTTAATTCTCAATGTTGATGACATAAATAAGCCATTCAAACTCATTTTGATTTGTACAGAATAGAACATTATTAGCATGAAAATATATGATTAATTCTTTTTATTCATTTAGTACTCAAAATAGAATATATTATTGAAAATAAAGCTAAAAAAATTCCTATATTAAGAGTAATAATAGTCCCAAACATCCAATTATGTAATTTCCCTGTGTTTTTAAGTTCATTGAATTTACTATCAAATTCTACTCTCACTTTATCAAGTTTATTATCAAGTTCTAGCTTAGCAGAGTTAACCTCAGATTTTAGTTTATCTTCCACTTTATCAATTTTGTTATCAAGCTCTATTTTTACCTTATCAAGGTTATTATTAAATTCTAATTTAACAGAAGTAAATTCAGATTTTAACCTATCTTCTACCTTGTCGATTCTATTATCAAGTTCATTAAATTTATTGTCAATTTTATTGTCAAGACCTACTTTTATCTTATCAAGTTTATTATCAAGTTCTAGTTTAACAGAGACAATTTCAGATTTTAAAATACCTTCTATCTTATCAATTGTAGTATTAAAATGGTTTTCCAAGTATTCAAGATCTTTATAAGTAAGCTCATTTTTGTAATAACGATAAGATAAATCAGTAGCAATGTCTCTATTAATTCCAGCTTTGAGCAGTTCTGTCAATACCATATGCTGAGTAATAATTGGTTGTGGCTGAGCCATAAAAGATCTCCTTAACTACAATTATACAATAAATTTTGATGAATTATACTATATCATAGTAAATAACAAATAATATATTTATTTGAGTATTCATCACTGACTTCCATAAAGTTATTAACAAATGTATATCTATACTAATAACAAATTTAATTTTTGAAAGTTGTGATTTTATAGAATAGAAATTATATTTGAAAAGCAAAGTTGAAATAAATTTCCTATAAAAATTAATTCTCAAAATAATTATACAAATACAAAAAGAATTAAATTCTCGATATTCATTATTTTTATCATTTCCAGATACCAGATATATTTTCTTATTACCATACATTAATTAGTTTTCTTTTTGAACTTTAAAAGGTAAGAAAGAAATAAACAAGAAAAACATGATAAAAAGTAAAAAAGCACAGTGTTACAATGATGATAATATTGATGAAATACAACAACGAAGAACTAAAGGAATGAAAAGGAAAAAAATAGTTTAAACGACATAACAATAACAATAATAAATTTGAAACAAATAATGAGAAAATGCTTTTATGCATACGCACTTATGGATTTAATACAAAATGTTTTTTAGGTTTTACTGAAAAATTAAATACAACTAAAAATAAAATAAAAAAATATTTTAAAGGTCTAAGCAAAAGGCTTATTCATACATTAAAAGAGTCAAAGGAAGTAGTAAAAACAACAAAAACAGATGTTGATAAAATGTTTCATCAAAATGTGATTAAAAATACCGTTTTGATTCAGAATAACTGTAAGTGAACTGCTATTTCTAAATCAAAGATTATAGAAATAGCTTCTTGTTTCATCCCATGATAGCTTTTTAGGTTCTATAAGAACGGTCATCCACTAGAGCATGGTCCACAAGCTTTACTTCAGGCAGTTCCTGCCTTAGTTTTTATTTCCTTATAATAATAAGCTTTAAGATTTAGAGCTGCATTTATATCTCTATCGTGCAAAGTGTTACAACTCCTACAACTCCACCTAATATCACTTAATTTTAGAGTTGTATTTTTAATACCGCAATTGTTGCATAGCTTGCTTGATGGAAAATATCTATCAACTTTATGTAAATAGGCTCCGTACCACTCTGATTTATACGATAATTGTCTTACAAACTCATGCCATCCTAAATCATTAACACTTTTGCCAAACATTCCTTTTTGCATACTTTTAATTGATAGGCTTTCTATTACTATATTTTTATAATTAGCTACAAAATAATAAGATAATTTATGTAAAAAATCTTTTCTTTGATTTGAAATTTTCCTATGCAACTTGGCAACTCTTAATCTAGATTTAGCTCTATT
>NZ_AYOU01000116.1 GCF_000500065.1 Borrelia hispanica CRI
GGTTCAGGGTACTGTGCAAGGTACCAAGGATAAGCTTGAACAAATTGTTGATGATATGAAGAAAGGAGGGAATCCTCATGCTGTTGAAGTAGAGAGTGTAGTGAAGAAATTAGTTAGTGAAACATTTGATAAGATAATTGACGGTGCAAGTGAGGCTTTAAAAGGAGCTGATGGTGTTGAAGCAATTGGTAATGTTGCTGAACCTGGAGCTGGAGCTGGAGCTGGTGCTGATGCGGTTAAGTCTCTTAGTGAGGGAATCAAAAAAATTGTAAGTGTAGTACTTAAGGAAGGAAACGCAGAAGCTGGAAATGATAACGGTCCTGTTAAAGATGATGGTACTGCTGGTGCTGCAAGGGGTGATGCTGGTGCTGGTGTTGATGGTGATGCAAGGAAATTGTTTGCTAATAATAATGCAGGTGCTGCTGCTGATGCAGCAAAAGCAGCAAGAGATGCAGTAAAGGCTGTTGGGGCTGTAACTGGTGCTGACATATTGCAAGCTATTGCAAAAGGTGATGATGGTGAATCAGCTAAATTAGCGAAACATAACAATGCTGTTGCTAATAATAACGGTGCTAATGCTAATAATGCTAGAGATGCGATTATAGCAGGAGGAATAGCATTAAGAGCGATGGCAAAGGGAGGTAAATTTGCTAATGCTAGTGCGGCAGCGGCTGGGGTTAAGGCTAATGTTGTTGACGCTGCAGTAAGTGGAGTTACTAAGGCATTAAATACTCTAACTATTGCAATAAGAAGTGCTGTTGACGAAGGACTTAAAAGTGTAAAAGAAGCAATGAAAATTAATACTAATGCTACTACTGTAGCATCTGAGAATAGTGGTTCTGGTGGTCAAAATAAATAGGCAAAGTTATGTAAGTAAATAATAAAAATAAAGTCATAAAGTGAAGATACTAAGAGTTAAGCTTTTGGTATCTTTTATTTTATAGTGTGTTAAATAGAAATATGTTACTTGATATGATTAATTTTATTATTTGTGATTTCTTTAAAATGTTCTAATTAAAAGTATTCAGTTTATTATATAAAATTGTACAAACAAAGATAATATGGTGATGGGATGTAATAGTGGGGGAGTAAAGGGAAAAGGGACAGGAGGAGGAGATGGGAGAGGATTAAGTGGAGCAGTGCTGGAAGTAGGGAGAAGTGCAGAGAATGCATTTTATGCATTTTTGGAGTTAGTGTCAGATGTATTGGGATTTAAAGTGAACACAACTACAAAGAGAGAGGATGTAGGAGTATATTTTAATAACCTA
>NZ_AYOU01000117.1 GCF_000500065.1 Borrelia hispanica CRI
ATGCTTTTATCTAAGGGTTATTCACTTGATGAGATACTCTTAGCGCAAAGACGAGAACTTGTGAGGAAATATGTTAATCCGGATCAAATCAGAGCTATAGCTAAAATTGATTCAGTCGAACATATTGAAGGAAATATATTAGAACAATTATTAGAACTTGCTAAGGTTAATATAAAGGCAAGAAAGAATAATGACGCATTAAGCAATTCTTTATCTAGGAAAGATGCACTTAAATTTGAAGATCAACTGTCTATTTCAAATCCCAATTTTAGACCGATAAATCATAATGAACTCAGAGATGGTATAGCAAATTTTTATAGAGAGAGACAGAGAAAATTTACTAAATTAAAGAAGCATGTTTCATAAATAGTTTTTAGGAGGTTAAAGAGTGTCTTCAAGTAATATTACTCAAATTAGACAAGAATATGAACAAAAGGTTAAAGAGATTAAAGACCTTATGAAAAACCCAAGCATGGATATTGAGAATTTTAGTAATGATACTTCATTTCAAGATAAGAATTTAACTTTTGCTGCATCAGGTTGCATTAATAGTAACAATAGTACTTGTATAGAAAAGTATCCAATTAAAGGGTATCCATATAAGAGAGGAGTAAAGTTATCATTTGGTGAAAATAATGATTATGAGCCTAGAGTAGAAGCTGGTGGTGATGATTTATATGGGATATGTATTGATATTGATGATTATACACAAATAGCAACAGTAGTACCAATAACAGAAAAATTTGAAGGATATCTTGTTGCAAAAGATAATTCTATCAAATGCAAAGATAAACTTAAGTTTAACTCAGATGGTCAACTTGAAAAAGCAAATGGTTCATCTAACACCAATGCTGTAGCTATTACAGATTCAATCAAAATCACAGATAACCTTCACATGGTAGGTGTAAAAAGCTATGGAAATAAAGCTTTAAATTAAAGGAGATTAAAGATGTCAGATTTATTTGATGAAAATTATTATGCTAAGGAAGTAGTAAACGTTGTAAGAGAAACAAAAATACCAAAATTCTACAGCTGGTTTATCGACTCTCAAATAGAAGATGTTGAGCTTAAAAATGGATATACCAAAGCAATTAAATGAGATGCTTTTCTTAATGCTAATCCAACAAGTTTAATTAATGAAGTTAATACTATTGCTACAATAGGTTTTCGTTCTGCAACGGTTAAACTTAATTATTTAAGATTACAGTATAAGTTTAGACATATAAGACAAGGTGAAGAATCTTTCCATTTCAATGATGGTTATATTGGTGATATAAATAATAATTTACTCTCCTTTAGAGAAGCATATAAATTAGCAAGTAATGAAATTATTAAACTTATTGATCATTTTATATTAACTGGTGCTGTATCAATTCAAAAAGATGGTAAAAATCAAGTAGTATTACCTTCTAATATGTATGGACTACTTAATATGCCAAACCAAATTAAAGAAGAATTTGAACAATCTAATAAAGATAAAATGGATAAGATATTTGAAAAGATAAAATCCGGACTTTCAAAATTAGAATTTGGTGACGAATTTGCTACTCCTATTATGGTACTAGTTGATCCATTAACAAGTTTAAAACTTAGTGAACCATATGTAGTAAAAAATTTATCATTTTCTTATTTGTGGGAAGATATATTAATTAAAATTATAAAGTCTATTAATAATAGGCAAAGAGTTTACTTACAAACAAGTAATCTTTTGCAAAATCAAATACTTATTTATCCTTTGAATCCAAATTTAATTGAATTTAGACCAAATAAATATATGTTACCAACTCTAAATGAACATGTTGATAAAAATTCAAGTGATATCGCTTATTCATATCTTGATTTTGTTCTTGGTGGTTTACTAGCAACAGAAAAAACTATTTTAAGAGTTGATATTAAACAAAGTTAAAGGAATTAAAGTTGATGAGTAGTGATGTCGAATCAGAAGGACTTAGAGATATTTATCTTAAAATTAAATCTCTTTTAAATGTAACAGAAGATAATTTAAGTTTTGATGAGTTTCAACAACAAGCAAATTTACTTGAGATGATAATTAAAACAAAAGGTATCAGCTTGAACTCATTAAATGAAAGTCAAGCATCACTACTCTTATATTACTACTTAGGATGTAAGTTACAACGTTGTGGTGTAATACATGATATTGATCTTGGACGAATAAAGAAAGAAAAATTAGGTGAACTGGAGATTGATTATCATCCAACATCTGATAATACAACCTGTATAAATAATGATTATTGTATTGCTTTTGAAGCTCTACTTAAAGAAGTAAAACTAGAGCAAACAAAACCTTTTGCAATAGGAGTTGTATAATGCATGTAAGACTCAGGCTTAAAAATCTTGCAGGACGAGTAATTCACTACTTCAAAGAAACATCTGATATTCGCTTTTATAAAGCTATAAATAGTACAGATAATGAATTTGCAAGTCATGATATTACTTTTGATAAGAATAATTACACAGATTTTGTTGGAATTATTATCGATATATCCCCA
>NZ_AYOU01000118.1 GCF_000500065.1 Borrelia hispanica CRI
CTCCTTCCTCACTGAATTTACTGATAATATTAATATACTTACTATTACAAGATGTTACCTCAGTTTCAATACCAATAAAACTGGATGCATTATTTGCATTGCTTAATAAGCTATTCTCCATGTCATAAATAGAATCATGACTACAAATATTTTTTAAATACTTACTATATTCTGTTTCTATATCTTTTAATCTTTGTGTAAGTATGTTTTTGTTAGGTCCACCATACTCTGCAAGAATTCGTTCTACTCCCTCTTTTTTACTTAATGTCTCTACAATACCTGATAGCGCTCTTTCAAGTCTAACAATACTATCTGTATCTAGGAAAAACTTACAAAAATCACAAAAAGTTTGTCTTGTCTTATTTATAATACCAAGATCACCTGGGTTAGTTAAATCAGGAATTGATATAGCAGTTTCAAGAAAAGTTAAGGCAGCACGCATTTTATCGTTATTTAATTTTTCTAACACTTGATCATAAATATCATGATAAGATTTTATATCCTCTACAATAATACTTTTAAACTCTAATCCATATTGTAATGTACCTAATAAATTCTTATACAAATCATCAGACTTAAAAGCATAACAAGCGGTTTTTAAACGTCTCACATATTCTGTTTCCTTGTCTTTTAATCTTTTTATAAGTACATCTTTATCCGGTCCATTATACATTGCAAGAATTCGTTCTACTCTCTCTTTTTCATTTAATATTCCTGCAATACCTGATAAAACTTTTTCAAGTCTAACAATACCTACACCTAATGAGTCCTCGCAAAACCCATAAAAAGCAGCAGTTGCATTTTTTATAACACTAAGATCATCTGGATCACTGGGATTAGGAACTAATATAGCATTTCCAAGAAAAGTTAAAGCATGTATTTGATCACTATCCAATTTTTCTAAAACTTGAGCATAAATATTATGATAAAATTCTATATTCCTTACAATACTTTTAAAATATGATTCACATTCTTTTGACTTTAATAAATTATCATCATTATACAATTCATAAATAGAGGAAGTACTACAAACAGTTTTTAAATGTTTAACATATTCTCTTTCCTTATCTTTAAACCGCTGTACAAACATATCTTTTCTAGATGGCCATCCAACATTATATTCTGCAAGAGCTTGTTCTACTGCCTCTTTGGCAGCTAATATTTTTACAATAACTGATAAAATTCTTCTAAGTTTACCAATGACATCTGTATTTCCTGCATTTAGTATCAACCGATTATAATTTTGTTTTGCTTGTATTGTTATTTCATCATCACCTGGATTATCTAAATTAGGACTTGTTATAGCATTTTTAAGAAAATCTAAAGCCTTTTTCTCGTCACTACTTAATTGTTCCAAAATTTTATCATAAAAATCATTATAAGCTAATATCTTTTTTCTAAGAATTTCAAAATGATATGCATAGTCTGCTTCACATAATAAATTAGAATTCATTTCCTCAACAAAGAAAGTACTACAAATAGTTTTTAAACAATTTATATAAATTGTTTCTGAATCTTTTAATTCTTGCATAAATACATCTTTTTCTGGTCCATGGCAATTTAAAAGAGCTTCTTCTGTTAATTTTTTTTCACTTAATGTCGCTGCAACAACTCTTAAAGCTGCTATAAATTTATTAACATCAGCTGTACCTAGTATAAGTCGATAAAAAGTTTGTTTTGTATGCATTATAGACTTAAAATTACCTGTAGCATCTGAATTAGGAGTTTTTACACTGTCTTCAAGAAAAGCCAAAGCAGCTCGCTCTTCATTACTTAATTGTTTTATCATTTTATAATATTTGATATAGTCTAAAATATCCTCAAATCGAGATGCATAGTTTGTTTCTACAGATAAACAATAGCAAGATTCACTAATAGGATTGTAATTAACAAAGATATTTTGCAAATCTCTTATATACATTGTTTCTATATTTTGGAATCTTTGAATCATTTTGTCTTTATCTGTTTCATCATAAGTTAAAAGAGCTTTTTCTACATTCCTTTTTGAATTCAATGTTTTTACAATATCTGATAAGATTTTTTTACGGATATCAATATCACTTTCTTGTATTCGCATACGAAAATTTTGGAATGAATCTAGTTTCGACTGATGCTCATCTGAACTATACGGAACATCTGAATTTGACTTTGTAATAACATCTTCCAAAAAAGCTAAAGCATCCTTTTCACTATTATCCCATTGTTCTGTTACTATTTTTAATGTTTCATCTTGTGACATAAATATTTTCCTTATTTAAATTTAGATTTTTAATTTTATAATTTTTAATATATCATATATATTTTAACATATTAAAAATTATAAGTAAATAAAAAATTAAAACATCATTAAACTCAAACTACTATAACAAATATCATTAATCCTTTTTACCATCTCCAGCTTCAGCATTCACTGCTTTTCCAAATACCACTTCTACTATAGCCTCAGCATTCGGATTGCCCTCCCTCTCCATATCAAAAACAATTTTCTTAAACACATCCTTCGTCCCTTGTAAAGTCTCTTGAACTTTCTTAAAATAAAATGTTCAATCTGATAAAATACTTCTTTCATGCCATAACTATAATTAAGTTTAGACGCACCATGAACAGCAAATATACTATTATACTATCAACTGATCTAGCTGCGTTCTCTAAACCTTCAATTAACATTATTTTTTCTTATTAAAATCTTTAGCTTGCCACTCCTTCTTAAGCAAGTCTTTCTATCTCTGCTTCTGCTTCAGTACTAATACTTTGGAAATCAGAACCTGCATTCTTATTACCTACAAGGTTAGCATATATCTGCTCAACAGTAAAATTGACATCGCTATAATTTTTCAATAATTCCAAGTACTTATTTTCCGCCATGTCTAACCTATCCTGTAATCTACGCTTTACATCCGGCACTTGGATATTCTTAATAATTCCACTAGCCCTATAAAACAAACTTAAATGATGACCCTCTAACATATTGTTCATAATTGCTTTAACTCTATCAACATTTAATTTAGACAATAGATCATAAAACGTATCATTAGTATATGTTTTAGCAGTATCTACTAATGCCTTTCTCAAATACATAGCTGTTTCCTTATGTTCATCAGATAGACTAAATTTATAAAGTAATTCAGTAACTGCCATTCTTGCCCTATCAGTAAAAATCTGCAAAGCAGAAACATGATTATATTTCATTATAAGTTTTGTATAATATTTCAAATCAATATCAATACTTATAAATTGCAACACATCGTCTGCTCTATTTAACAAATCACTGTACATTTTAACAAAAGAGTAAGTATTACAAACTCTTTTTAAGAGTTTTATATAATTTGTATTTTCCTTTTGTAATCTTTGTATAAATTGCTCTTTATTTGCTCCAGAATAATTCTCCAAAACTTTCTCTATTTCTATTGTCGCATTTAACATTTTTACAATCCCTAACAAAATTGCTTTAAGTCTATCAATATTTCCTATCTGTAATATAAAAATATAAAAGTTATATTTTGTATGGGTCACAAACTCAAGATTACTTTGATTAAATATTGTTATAACACTTTCAAGAAAAGCCAAAGCATTTTTCTCATCAATATTTAACCGTTCTTCAATACTGATATGATAATTTATAGACTCTACAATATTTCTAAATTGTAATGAATGATCCGCATTGTTTAATAAATTACTTTTCATTTCATCAATAGAAGAAATATTACAAATATTTTTTAAATGCTTCATATACTTTGTTTTTATAACTTGGAACCTTTGTTCAAGAACATCTTTCTCTATCCTAGTATACTTTTGAAGAGCATCCTCTGCTAATTTTTTTTCCTTTAATGTTCTTACAATGCCTGACAAAACTAGCTTGAGTTTACTAATATCATCCTCGTATAGCGTAAGGAAACTATAATTTCGTTTTGCACTAATTATAATCTCATGGTCATTTGGATCATCAAAACTAGGATTTATTATGGCATATTCAAGAAAAATTAAAGCATTTTGTTCATCTTTATCTAATTGTCCCATAATAATTACAAAATTATGATAACTAAAACCATAAAAGTGAATAGATTCTAAAATAGATTTAAATTGGGATGAATTGTCTGTTTTTCTTAACAAATTATTATACATTTCATTAAAATATAAAGTATTGCAAATGCCCTTCAAATACCTCATATACTCTGCTTCTGCATCTTTGAATCTTTGTTCAAGAATATCTTTCCTTGGATTAGTATACTCTCTAAGAGCATTTTTTGCTTTCTTCTTTGCCTTTAACGTTTCTACAATACCTAACAAAACCAGCTTGAATTTACTAATATCATTATTAGCATCCAGCATCAATAGGTCATAGTTTCTCGTCATTTGAGTTGTAATTTCATGGTCATTCGAGTCATCTGGATTAGCTCTTGTTATACATTTTTCAAGATAA